>NZ_WWEQ01000023.1 GCF_009857845.1 Brevibacterium rongguiense
TCTCGTAGGTGGGCGCTGCGGGTGCCGGAGAGGTGACGCCGCACGTCGGGTCGTCGGCGTCCGCGCGGGCCGCCTTGGCGACAGCACTCGCCGGGACCCGCATCCGCCGCTCCGCGGTGCGCGCGGCGCTTGTGCGCGCCGGCGCGGACTGGGGCCTGCCCCGCGCGGTCCTGACGCGCGCGCGCCTGCGCGACCTCACCCCCCTGCAGCGCTCGCGCCTGCAGAGCGCACTGGCAAGCGCCGCCGCCGAACTGGGCGGCGCGGGCTGGCTCGTGCTCGAGGCGCCGTTCGGCGGCCTGGCGGGCCGCGAGCGCGCGGGCGCCCGCGACCACCTCGTGCGCACCCTCGCCCGGCGCGGCCTGGGCCTCGTCATGAGCACCGCGGATCCCGTGGACGCGGGGGTGGTCGGCGGGCGCGTCACGGTCCTCGAGAAGGGCCAGGTCGCCGATTCCGGCCCGTTCGGCGCGCAGCTCGCAGCCCCCCGCTCGAACCTGGCCGCCGGCCTGGCGGGCGTCAACGTCTTCTCCGCGCTGGCCCGCGGCGGGTGGATCTCGATCGGCCACTCGCAGGTGCGCGCGCGCACCGAGCTCGACGGCAAGCTCTTCGTCACGATCCCGACCTCCGCGGTGCGCCTGGCCGTCGACGAGTTCTCCGCGCACCTGACCTCCGATGCCGTCTTCGAGGCCGTCGTGGTGGGCATCCACGACCGCGGCGAGGGCGTCCAGCTCACCCTCTCCCCCACCGACACCGAGGCCGGGCTCGCCCTGGCCGCCGACCTCTTCGACTTCTCCGCCGCCGCCGCGCACGCAGCCGCCGCCCGCGCCGCGGGCGAGCAGGACGCTGGAGCGCTGGACGCTGGAGCTGGGAGCGCTGAGGCACAGGCTGCGGGACCGGACGACGATGCGCCCGCATGGGGCATCCTCCACCCGGCTCTGGGCGCGGACGTCGCGGCGCAGCTCGCGGTCACCGGCGTGGGCGCGCACCTGTTCGTCGAGGTCGACACCGCGGCGCTGCGCGCGTATCCCGTGGACCGGGCGCCCACCGCGCTCCAGTAGCCGGCCGCGGGCTGGCGGCGGGCCGGCGCGGAGCCTTGCGATAGTGTGCACGAACAGCGCCCAGACCGAGCCGGAGGTGGAGATGCGCGAAGCAGCGCGCAGCGCCGCGGCCTCCCAGTGGGCCCTCATCGCGGGCCTCCTCGTCGTGGTGCTCGGCGTCGCCTCCGTGCCGCTGGCCAATGCGGTGCTCTACACCCCGCAGCGCGCGGTGCTCGCCTACCTCGACGCCCTGGGCGACGCCGATGCCGGCCGGGCCCGCGGCTACCTCCAGGCGCCCGACGCCGCCAACCCGTCCGCGCTCAGCGATGCGGCGCTCGAGGGCGCCGCGGCGCTGCCCGCCCAGGCGCGGATCACCTCGGCGCAGGTGGAGGGCGCGAGCACGCGGGTGAGCGCGTCGTATGTGCTGGGCTCGAAGCCGCACGAGACGACGTTCGAGGTCATCCGCACCCGGCCCGTGTGGGGCCTCTACAGCCGCTGGGCGATCCGCATCGAGCAGTGGCCGACACTCGACCTCGATGTCTCCGGCGCCTCCGCGGTGGACGTGGGCAGCGCCACCGTGGCCGCCGAGGGCGGTGCGCCCGCCGTGCTGTTCCCCGTCAGCTACGGGATCGGCTTCAACGAGAAGTACCTGCGCGCGCAGACGAAGCGGGTGGACGTCGTCAGCGCCGACGATGCCGCGCGCGCGGCGCTCAAGCCCCAGCCCACCGAGGAGCTGCGCAAGCGGGTCGACGAGATCGTCCGCTCCCAGCTCGACGAGTGCGCCAAGCAGCCCACGCTCATGCCCGCGGGCTGCGCGTTCGGCTACGAGACGAACAACGACGTCCTCGGCAAACCGCAGTGGACGGTCGTGAAGTACCCGAAGATCGAACTGCAGTCCGAGGGCGACGAACTGCGGGTCGTGCCCACGACGGTGGGACTGCGGCTCACGGCGCGGATGCGCGACGCCGTCACCGCCTACATCTCCCAGACGCAGGAGCCGGTCTCCGCCCCCCTCGGCGCGAGCGTGCGCGTGGTGGGCGACGACGTCACGGTCGAGCAGGACACGGGCGAGTCGCTCGGCGGGAGCTGAGCCGGCCGCTTGCGCCCAGCGCTCAGCCGCCCGCGCCGCGCAGGTCGAGGTCGAGCACCGCGGGGCCGTCCGCGCCCAGCTCCACCGGGATGCCCCAGTCCTGCTGGTAGAGGTGGCAGGCCGCGTGCAGCGGGATCTCGCCGCCGGGTTCGCCATCGCAGGCGGCCGCGCGCGCGGTGATGTGCAGCACCCCGGAGTCGAAGCCCTCGGCCAGCTTGATCGTCCGGTCGATGCCCTCGGATCCTCCGGCGCCGGCCGCGATGAGCTCGGGGGGCGTGGCGGAGACCTGCAGGTACGTCGGATCACCCCAGCGGTCGTCGAGCTTCTGGCCCCTGGGGACGTCGAAGTGCACGCGCACGCGCAGGCTCCCGGTGCCGATGCGGGTGGCCGGTCGGCTCGTCTGCTGCGCCCCCTCGGTGACCCGGGCCAGCTGGTCGGCGATGGCGACGGCGGTGAGGCGGTGGGCGGCCGATTCGACGACGAGCAGGTGCGCTGGTACACCGTCGGCCTCGCCCACGACGAGGAGGTCCGAGGGCTCCGCGAGGCCGCGGGCCAGGGTGCCGACCTCGCCGGTGGCCGGGTCGTAGCGGCGGATGGCTCCGTTGTACGTGTCGGCCACCGCGATCGAGCCGTCCGGCAGCTCGGCCGCACCCAGGGGGTGCTGGAAGCGGGCCTGCTCCGCCGGGCCGTCCTGGAACCCGAAGTCGAAGAGGCCGGTGCCGACGTACGTCGTGACCTCGCCCGTTGCCGGGTCGAGGCGGCGCAGGGCCGAGGTCTCTGAGTCCGCCACGATGAGCGAGCCCTCGGCCGCGGGCGCCAGGCCGGAGGTCTGGGCGAACCACGCCTCTTCCGGCCCGCCGTCGACGAGTCCCTCGTTCATCGTGCCCGCGAACTGCCGGATGGTCCCGGCGGCCGGGTCGAAGGACCAGATCGTGTGGTTGCCGGCCATGGCGACGAGCACCTCGGCGGTGGGCTGCGAGAACGCGAGGTCCCACGGGCTCGACAGCTTCACGGCGCGGGCGGCGCCGCTGTAGCGCCCGGCCTCGCCGCTGCGGCCGGCGACGTTGTCGCTCGCGCCGATCATGTACTGCTCACCGGTGCCGGCGATCGTGCTCACGGTGCCGGCGGCCAGGCTGATGCCGCGCAGCAGGTGGTTGACGGTGTCCGCGGCGACAAGGTCGTAGCCCACCCGCTGGGCGAGCTCGGGCGGCAGCTCGACGGCGCCGCCCGGCTCCGCGAAGCGGGCGGCGGCGAAGTCCCCGTCGGCGCGGCCCCGCTCGCCGCTGCCGATGCGCTGGAGGAGCCGGGCGCCGCTGGGATCGTATTCGGCATAGGAGTGGTGGCCGGAGTCCGCGACGAGCAGATTGCCCTCGTGGCCGGGTGCGGTGAGCCGGATGACCTTGCCGGGGAAGCGCAGCTCGCCCTCCACCGGCTCCGGGGGCACGTAGGGCCCATCACCGCGGTGCAGGGTGCCCTTGGCCGCGTGCTCCGCGATGAGGTCCTCGATGAGCCCGGCCAGGCCCGCCGAGTGGCCCTCGCCGGACATCGAGGCGACGAGGTAGCCCTCCGGGTCGATGACGGCGAGCGTGGGCCACGCGCGGGCAGTGTAGGCCTGCCAGGTCACGAGGTCCGGGTCGTCGAGGACGATGTGCTCCACCTGGTAGCGCTCGACCGCCTGGTCGACGGCCTCGACCGTGCGCTCGAACTCGAACTTGGGGCTGTGGACGCCGATGATGACGAGCTCGTCGCGGTACTTCTCCTCGATGGGCCGCAGCTCGTCGAGGACGTGCAGGCAGTTGATGCAGCAGAACGTCCAGAAGTCCAGGAGCACGACCTTGCCGCGCAGGTCGGCGAGGCTGAGCTCGCGGCCGCCGGTGTTGATCCAGCGGCGGCCGGTCAGCTGCGGGGCGTGCAGGCGCGGGGCGCCGCCGCGAGCCGGGGAGGGTGCGGATTCGCTCATGCGCACAGTGTGGCACGCAGCCCCAGCGCTCCAGGCGGCGCGGGTCACGGGGCGTCACGGCCGTCTCCGGCTAGGATCGGCGCATGGTCACGGTGAGCGAGTACCGCAGGACGATCTTCGACCTCGTGAGCCGGCTGCGGCGCAGCGAGGAGGTGCCGCTGGCCGCGAGTGCGGGGCACGTCCTCGTCCTCGCCGAGGACGTTCACAGCCCCGCCGACGTCCCCCCGTTCGACAACTCGCAGATGGACGGCTTCGCCGTGTCCTCCGAGGATCCCGCCGTCACCGGGGCGCAGGCCCCGGCCGCCCCGGCGCAGACCGCGGGGGACGTGCGCGCCGCCGCGGACGCGAGCTTCGGGGGCCCCGCCCTGCCGCTCATGCCCATGGTCCCCGCCGGCCGCGCGCCCGAGCCGCTGCGCCGCCGGCACGCCGCGCCCGTCATGACCGGCAGCCGGATGCCCGCGGGCGCCGACTGCGTGATCCCGGTCGAGCAGACCGCCGACGGCTTCGAGCGCGCCGACGCCGTGTCCTTCACCGAGTCCCTGGGCGAGCTCGCCCAGCCCGGCCGGTTCGTCAGGCGCCGCGGCTCCGACACCGCCGCCGGCGAGCGCATCGCCCGCGCGGGCGAGCGCCTGAGCCCCGCGCTGGCCGGCGTCCTCGCCTCCTGCGGGCTCGCCCACGCCCCGGTCTGGGCGCCGCTGCGCATCCTCGTCGTCTCCACCGGCGACGAGGTCGTGGCGCCCGGCGCCGAGCGCGGCGAGGCGCAGATCTTCGACGCCAACGGCATCGCCGTGACCGGCGCGCTCATGGCCGCAGGCGCCCGGATCGTCGCGACGCTGCACGTCTCGGACGATCCCGCGGACCTCTTCGCCCAGGTGGGCCGGTGGGCCGCGCAGACGGACCTCGTCGTGTCCATGGGCGGCATCTCCCAGGGCGCGCGCGAGGTCATCCGCCTCGCCGCCGCCGCGGAGGCCGAGGGTTCCGGCGGCGCGGCTGCCGGCGGCATGGTGTTCGACGCCGTGGGCATGCAGCCGGGCGGGCCCCAGGCGCACGGCAGGCTCGCGGGCCTGCCGTGGATCGCGCTGCCGGGCAACCCGGTCTCCAGCCTGGTGAGCATCGAGATGTTCGTGCGGCCCGCGCTGCTCGCCGTGCCCCCGGAGCGCGCGCCCCGGCCCGTCGCCGAGGCGCGCCTCGAGCTGGCGGCGCCCCAGGACTCGCCGACGGGCAAGCTCCAGGTCCGGCGCGCCCACCTGCGCCCGGACGCCACTGTCGAGCTCATCTCCGGGCCCAGCTCGCACCTGCTGGGTGCGTACGCGCGCGCCGATGCCCTGGCGCTCATCGGCGCGGAGACCACGCAGATCGCCGACGGCGACGAGGTCATCGTGTGGAGCATCGCATGAGCGGCGGGGCGCACCGGCCCGGGCCCGCGCAGCGCGAGCCCGCAGCGGAGCGGGGGCCGGCGGGTACCTCGGGCGCGGCAGGCCGGCTCAGCCACCTCGACGAGGCGGGCCGGGCGGTCATGGTCGACGTGTCGGACAAGGACGTGACGAAGCGCAGGGCGGTGGCCCGCGGGAGGGTGCGGACGACGCGGCAGGTCATCGCGCTCATGCGCGCGGGCGGCCTGCCCAAGGGCGAGGCCGTGCACACCGCGCGGCTGGCCGGGATCATGGGGGCCAAGCGCACCGCCGAGCTCATCCCCATGTGCCACCCGCTCCCGCTGTCGGGCATCGACGTGGACATCGAGCTGGGCGAGGCCGAGGTGCGCCTCGTCGCGGCGGCGAAGACCACGGGCCGCACCGGGGTGGAGATGGAGGCCCTCACCGCCGTGAGCATCGCGGCGCTCACGGTCGTGGACATGATCAAGGCCGTCGACCCGGCCGCGGTGATCGGCGACATCACGGTCGTGGAGAAGTCCGGCGGCAAGTCCGGCCACTGGCACAGCCCAGCGGACCCCGCCGGCACCGCAGACGACACGAGCACCGCAGGCAGCGCAGGCGCCACAGACAGCGCAGGCAACACAGAGACCGCAGGCACCGCGCAGCGGTCAGCAGACACCCCGGAGCACCCAGCAGAGAAGGAGCCATCATGAGCATGCACCGCGTCGCCCAGGCAGCAGCGTTCGTGGGGGTGAGCACGGATACCCTGCGGCGGTGGATCGCCCAGGGCCGCCTGAGCGAGCACCAGGACTCGGCGGGCCGCCTCGTGGTCGACGGGGCCGAGCTCGCGGCCCTGGCCCGCGACACGGCCGTCCTGCCGGCGGACCCGAGCGGCGTGGCCTCCTCGGCCCGCAACCGCCTCGTGGGCCTCGTCACGAAGGTCACGACCGATACGGTCATGGCGCAGGTCGACATGCAGTGCGGGCCCCACCGGATCGTCTCCCTCATGTCGCGCGAGGCGGTCGAGGACCTCGACCTCAAGCCCGGCGATGTCGCGGTTGCCTCGGTCAAGGCGACCACCGTCGTCGTGGAGACCCCGCGGGACTGAGCGCGTGCGCGCCGCGTTCGGCACACTCCGACGAAACGGGCGAAACCCCACGCGGAGCCGCACCTGCCGACTAACACGGCCACTGAAGGCGCATATGATGGAATCACCAGCCCCCGTCAAGGAGATCCCATGCCGCGCCGCACCCGTCTCACCACCGCCCTCGCCGGCTCCGCCGCGCTCGCTCTCGCCCTGAGCGCCTGTTCGGGCGGGCAGGGCTCCGATTCGAAGGACGGCGGGGAGAAGACGCTCACCGTCTTCGCCGCCGCCTCGCTGAACTCGACCTTCTCCCAGATCGGCAAGCAGTTCGAATCCGACCACGACGGCGTGAGCGTGAAGTTCAACTTCGCGGGCTCCTCCGACCTCGTCGGCCAGCTCAAGGAGGGCGCCCCGGCGGACGTCTTCGCCTCCGCTGACGAGAAGAACATGAAGAAGGCCACCGACGACAGCCTCATGGACGGCGAGCCCAAGGCCTTCGCGACGAACGTCCTCACGATCGTCACCGCCCCGGGCAACCCCAAGAAGATCACCGGGCTCGAAGACCTCTCGAAGAGCGGCGTCCAGACCGTCGTGTGCGCGGACGGCGTGCCCTGCGGCAACGCCGCGAAGCAGGTGACCGAGAAGGCGAAGGTCACGCTCAAGCCCGTGAGCGAGGAGTCCAAGGTCACGGACGTGCTCGGCAAGGTGGAGTCCGGCCAAGCCGATGCCGGCCTCGTCTACGTCACGGACGCCAAGAGCGCCGGCGACAAGGTCGAGGAGGTCGACTTCCCCGAATCGAAGGCCGTCGTCAACACGTACCCGATCGGCGTCGTCAAGGCCGCCCAGGACAAGGACCTCGCGCAGCAGTTCGAGGACGCGGTGATGTCCGAGTCGGGGCAGCAGGTGCTGGGCGAAGCGGGCTTCGGCAAGCCGTGAGCGCCCTCCTCCGCGCGGCCGGGCCCGTGCGCCCGAACCGCCGGAGGCGCTGATGCGCGTTCCGCTGCCCCGCTGGCTCTGTGCGCCCGCGGCACTCGGCGCGCTGCTCATCGTGCTGCCCCTGGTGGGGCTCATCGCGCGCGTCGACGTCGCCGCGTTCTGGGGCCTCATCACGTCGCAGAGCGCCCTGACGGCCCTGGGGCTCTCGCTGCGGACCTCCCTGGTCGCCACGGCGATCTGCCTGCTGGTGGGCGTGCCGCTGGCGGTGGTCCTGGCGCGCAGCCGGTTCCCGGGCCAGCGGCTGCTGCGCACGCTCGTGCTGCTCCCGCTCGTGCTGCCCCCGGTGGTGGGCGGCATCGCACTGCTCTACACATTCGGCCGGATGGGATTCGTGGGCACGTACTTCGAGGCTGCGGGGATCCGCATCGCCTTCACCTCCGCGGCGGTCGTGCTCGCGCAGTCGTTCGTGTCCCTGCCGTTCATGGTCATGACGGTCGAGGGCGCCCTGGCCAGCCAGGATGAGCGCTACGAGGTCGTGGGGCTGGGCCTGGGCGCCTCACCGGGCTACGTGCTGCGCCGCATCACGCTGCCGCTGCTGCGCCCGGCTCTCGTGTCCGGCACGGTGCTCTCCTTCGCCCGCGCGCTGGGCGAGTTCGGCGCGACGATCACGTTCGCCGGCTCCCTCGAGGGCACGACGCGCACCCTGCCGCTCGAGATCTACCTCCAGCGCGAGACGGACCCGGATGCCGCCGTCGCGCTCTCCCTCGTCCTCGTCGTCATCGCCGTCGTCATCGTACTCGCCACCTACGGTGCGCAGGGGGCCAGCGCCGGCGGGGCCCTGCGCCGGCTGCGCGCGTTCCGGCGCGGGCACGGGGAACGCACCGGGCGCGGGGAACGCGGTGCGCACGGTGGGCACACGCCGCTGGGCGATGCGCCCGAGCGTCACCGCGGGGACGCCGTCGCGGTGAGCCCCTCCGGGCAGCCCCCCGCCGCCGAGGCGCCCGCCGGGCCGGCCGCGCCCGCACCCCCAGTGGCGGCCGAGGGCACGAGAGGGGCTCCGGCCGGTGCCGCATCCGAGTCTCCCGCGGGTCCCGGGTTGCGCGTCGCGTTCGCGTGCCCGGTGCGCGGGATCACCGCGGACTTCGCCGTGGCCGCGGGCTCGACCACGGCCATCATCGGGCCGAACGGCGCGGGCAAGTCCACGTGCTGCGAGGTGATCTCCGGCCTGCTGCGCCCCGCGGCGGTGCTCGTCGAGCTCGACGGGCGGGTCCTGGCCCGCGAGCATCGGCGCCGCGGGCACGCACCCACCGCGGAGCCTGGGGGCACGGGGGGCGCGGGGGTTGACGAGATTCGCGCCGCGATCGCCGGTGCGGGGAGCGGGCGCGCGTGGGTGCCCTCGCACCGCCGCGGGGTCGTGCAGCTGGCGCAGAGCCCGCTGCTGTTCCCCACGCTGCGGGTGGAGGAGAACGCGGCGTTCGGACTGCGCGCGGCGGGCGAGGGGCGGGCGGCCGCGCGGTCGCGGGCCCGGGTGATGCTCGAACGGGTGGGCGCGCTGCCGCTGGCGGACCGACTGCCGTCCGAGCTGTCCGGGGGGCAGGCCCAGCGCGCCGCGATCGCGCGGGCGCTGGCGGCCCGGCCGCAGCTGCTGCTCCTCGACGAGCCGATGGCCGCGCTCGACTGGGACTCCGCCCGCGCGATCCGCGAGCTGCTCGGCGGTGTGCTGGCCGCTCAGACGGCACTGCTCATCACCCACGACGTGCGCGATGTGCGCGCCCTGGCCGACCACGTCATCGTGCTCGAGGACGGCGGGGTGCTCCAGTCCGGCACCGTCGCCGAGGTGTTCGCAGCCCCTGCGTCCCCGTTCGTTGCGCGCTTCGCCGCGCAGGGGTAGCAGCACGGCACGGTGAGAGGCCGGCCGGCGAGAGCAGCGGGCGGGCTCGGCGGAGGGGCGGGGGACTCAGCCGCGGAGGCTCAGCGGAGCACGGGGTGCTCGAGGTCCGTGTTGTCGAGGAGCCAGTCGGCGCGCTCGCGCGGGCGCGCCTCGGCCAGGTAGAGCCGCTGGCCGCCCACATAGCGATGGTTCGAGGGCGCCTCGGGGTCCGGGTCGTGGGGTTCCGGATAGCGCACCGCGCCCCGCGGAACCGTGACCTCGAACGGCGCATCCACCCAGACGGCGGCATCCCACACGGCGCGCAGCTCGGGGCGCTGCAGGAAGATGCCGTCGACCACGACGAGCGCGCCCGGCGGCACTTCCACGGTCCGCAGGGTCACCGGGGCGTCCGCATCGACGTCCCAGACCTCCGGGGTGATCGGCTCGCCCCGGTGCAGCGGCTCGACGACGCACGCCCGGAACGCGGCATAGTCATAGGAGCCGCGATAGGCGCCCTCCGGCCCCAGGCCGGCGGCGGCGCGCTGGGCTCGGGGGACGTGGAAGCCGTCGATGCCGACGTTCACGACGGGACGGCCACCCGTGCGCTGGGCGCGCAGCACGAGCTCGGCCGCCAGGTGGGACTTGCCCACCCCATCGACGCCGTCGAGGGCCACGAGCGCGCGGCGCTCGGGGTGCACCGCGCGCAGCCGCTCCAGCAGGCGCTCCACGACGAGGCCCCGGCGGGACTCCGACGCAGCATCGGGTTCACCAGGCTCCGTCTCTACCCTCGACTCATTCGCCGATCCCGGGTCGCTCGCTGGCCCCGCCCCCACACCGCCAGCGCTCATGCCGGCTCCGTGCGCGCCCACGCCTCGAACCCGCCGGTCACGTCGAAGACGCGCGGGGCTCGGGGGCGCGCGCGGGCAGCCGCCAGGAGCGCCTCGACCGCCATCGCGGAGCGCGCGCCGGAGGCGCAGTGGACGTAGAGGGCGCCGTTCGCCCCGGCATTGGCCTTCGGCTCCCCTGCGTCCGGCCCACGCGGCCCTGCCGCCGGCTCCCACGACGCCGACTCCCCCGGCGCCGCGAGGTCCAGAACCGCCTCTGGGTCGGCCAGCACGCGGGCGAGCGGCACGTTGACTGAGCCGGGGATCGCACCTGCGGCCGCCTCTGCGGGCTCGCGGACATCCACGACGACCGCACCCTGCCCGGCGGTCGCCAGGACCTCCCGCAGCCGCGCGGCGGTGACGGACGCGGCCAGGCCGGCCCCCACCTCGGCGGCGGACTGCGGGCGTCTGACCTGCGGGTTCGCGGCAAGGGGCAGCTCGTCCCAGCGGCCCTCGCGCATGTCGTAGACGGCCACGCGGCCCACCAGCGGCTCGCCCCAGCCCAGGATGAGCTTGAGCGCCTCGGCCGCCAGGGCCGTGCCGAGGATGCCCGGCACGGTGCCGAGCACGCCCGCCTGCGCGCAGCTGGGCACGGAGCCGGCCGCGGGGATCGTGGGGAACAGGTCGCGGTAGACGGGGCCGCGGCGGGCGTCGAAGACGCTGAGCTGACCGCCGGAGCCCAGCACCGCCGCCCACACGTGCGGAATGCCGAGCAGCGTGGTCGCATCGGAGACGATGTAGCGGGTGGCGAACGTGTCCGCGCCGTCGATGACGAGGTCGTAGCCGGCCATGAGCTCCAGGGCGTTGCCCGCCTCGAGGCGCACGGGATGGGCGATGACGGCGGTGTGGGGGTTGAGCGCGCGCAGCCACTCGGATGCGGAGTCTGCCTTGGATCGTCCCAGGTCAGGCGTGGCGTGCAGCGGCTGGCGGTGGAGGTTGCTGAGCTCGACGACGTCGTCGTCGACGATTCCGATCGTGCCCACGCCGGCCGCGGCCAGGTAGGTCGCCGCGGGCGACCCCAGGCCGCCGGCGCCCACGCACAGCACCCGCGCCGCGGCGAGCCGGCGCTGGCCGTCCGGTCCGACACCGGGGACCGCGAGCTGGCGGGCGTAGCGCGGATCGGCGGCCGGGTCAGCGCAGGCGCCCGGTGCAGCGGTGGCATCGCAGCGCGGAGCGTGGCCCGTCCCGCTCACTGCAGTCCCACCCAGTCGTGGCCGCCGGCGGCGTAGTGCTGCTGCTTCCAGATCGGCACGCGCGCCTTGACCTCGTCGACGACTTGCGCGCAGCACGCGAAGGCCGCCCCGCGGTGCGCCGCCGCGACGGCCACGACGATGGCGTCCTCGCCCACCGCCAGCTCGCCGATCCGGTGCCGGCAGTAGACGCGCACCCCGGGGTGGCGCTCGGCGACCTCGGCGACGACGCGCGCCATGACCGCCTGCGCATCCGGGTGCGCGGTGTAGTCCAGACCCACGACGTCCTCGCGGCCGGCGTCGTGGTGCCGGATGAGGCCGCGGAACTGCGCCACGGCGCCCATCGCGGGGGTGACGACCGCGGCCGCCACCGCATCGGCGTCGAGCGGCTCGGGCCCCACGGCGGCCTCGACGACTGCGGAGTCCTCGGTCGCGGGCACTGCGGCCCAGGCGCGGGGCGCGGAGGACCCGTCGGCGGGCGCTGTGGAGTGCGCACCGTGGCCCTTGCCACCGGTGTGCGGTCCCGCACCGGCATGCGGACCCACGCCCGCGTGCTTCTGGGCCTGGGCCCTGGCGTGCTGCTGGGCGCGCGGGGCGTGGTCGCGGATGTCGTCGAGCTGGGCAAGCAGGTGCGGCAGCAGCGGTTCGAGCACGGCCATCCCATCGCGCACCCCGCCCTCCGAACCGGGCAGGTTGACGATGAACGTGCGGCCGGCCACCCCGGCCAGCCCCCGGGAGAGAACCGCGGTGGCGGTGTTGCGGGTGCCCGCCTCCCACAGCGCGTGGGCGATGCCCGGCAGCGTGCGGTCGAGCAGCGGGGCGGTCTGCTCGGGGGTGAGGTCCGCGGAGGTGACCCCGGTGCCGCCCGAGGTGACGATGACGCGAGGGCGGCCCGCCTCGGGCTCGGCCAGGAGCGCGGCGAGCGCGGCGCCCACGGGCGCGCCATCGGCCACGACCTGCGGCTCGCCGCAGCGCAGGCCCAGGCCCCGCAGCCACGCGACCAGCCGCGGACCGGTCGTGTCCGCCGACCGGCCGGCGGCCGCGGAGTTCGAGGCGATGATGACGGCGGCGCGGTGACCCGTCGCAGCGTGTTCCGAGCCCGCGTGGGCCGCATGCGATTCGCTGTCCATGACCACCACGCTACCGCCGCCGGCGCGCGGCCCCTGCCCGCACCGCTGGGCCCCGCGGCGCCGCGCAGCCGGGTCGACCGCGGCGCCTGCGGGCGCACAGCCCGCGTTGTTACGATGGTCCGCATGTCCATCGCGCTGGGTATGCCCTCGTTGCGCGCCCCCGAAACCCCCGGTGAGCGCGCGCTCGAGCTTGAGCGCGGCCTGGCCGAGCGCGCCGGTGATGCCCCCCGCTCGGCAGCGCTGGGCGATCGCTTCGGCCGCGCCGCGACGGACCTGCGGATCTCCCTGACGGACAAGTGCAACCTGCGCTGCACCTACTGCATGCCGGCCGAGGGGATGGACTGGATGCCGCAGTCCTCCCTGCTCACCGCCGCGGAGGTCGCCCGGCTCGTGCGGATCGGAGTGGAGCGCTTCGGCATCGCCGACCTGCGCCTGACCGGCGGGGAGCCGCTCATCCGCCCGGACCTCGAGGACATCATCGCCCGCGTGCGCACCGCCCACCCCCGGCTGCCCATCGCGCTGACGACGAACGCGATCGGCCTGGCCAAGCGCGCACACGGCCTCGCCCAGGCGGGCCTCACGCGGATCAACATCTCCCTCGACACCATCGACGCGGACACCTATGCGGCACTCGCCCGGCGCGACCGCCTGGGCCAGGTGCTCCAGGGCATCGACGGGGCGCTGGCGGCGGGCCTCGCACCCATCAAGATCAACGCGGTGCTCATGCGCGGCGTCAACGACGAGCAGGCCCCGGAGCTCCTGCAGTTCTGCCTGGACCGCGGCCTGCAGCTGCGCTTCATCGAGCAGATGCCGCTCGACGGCGAGCACGGCTGGACGCGGGAGAACATGGTGACGGCCGCTGACGTGCGGGCACGCCTGGCCGAGCGCTTCGACCTGCTGCCGGACTCGCACGCCCGCGGCGGCGCCCCCGCCGAGCTCTTCCGGGTCACAGCGCGCGGCGGCGGCCCGGTGCTGGGCCGGGTGGGGGTCATCGCCTCGGTCACCGAGCCGTTCTGCGCCGCCTGCACCCGCACACGCATCACCGCCGAGGGCAAGGTGCGCTCGTGCCTGTTCTCCCACGAGGAGTTCGACCTAGGCGCGCTGCTGCGCTCCGAACGCGACGACGCGCAGGTGGCGCGCGCCTGGCAGCAGGCCATGTGGCTCAAGCCGCGCGCCCACGGGATGGACCACGCCGGCCTCGGCGCTGCGGACTACGTCCAGCCGGAGCGCTCGATGAGCGCGATCGGCGGCTGAGCATGCTCACGGTCCGCTACTTCGCCGCGGCGAAGGCCGCCGCCGGCCTGTCCTCCGAGCAGGTCGACTACGCCGAGTTCGCCGCCGAGGTGCGCGCGCAGGCCTCCGCGTCCGCCGGGGTGGTCGGAGTGGCCGGGGAAACGGCCGGAGCGACGGCCGGGCAGAAAGGCGACGACGCGGCTTCGGGTGCCGACGGGGAGCGCCTCTCCCCCGCCGAGGTGCACCGGCGGGCGCTCTTCGCCCTCCTTGCGCGCCGGCATCCCACGCCCCCGCCCGGGGAGCCCAGCCTGGAGACGGTGCTCGCCCAGAGCACGTGCCTGGTCGACGGCCTGGCCCTCACCGGTAAGGCGCAGCTGGCCGACGGCGCGCGCGCGGACGTGCTGCCGCCCTTCGCTGGCGGCTAAGCCGTACCCCGTCGCCCGGGGCCGGTCCCGCGCCTGCGCTCCCTTCCGCTCGTGTGCCGCGCCCGCGCTGGCCCCTGAGCCCCGCGGCCGCACAGAGGCGGCCGCCCGGTGCCCGAACCGGGCCAGCACAGCCGGTCCGGGCACCGACCGACCGCCGGTCCGGAGGTGCGGTGCCCGGTGGCGCGCACCGGGCACCCGGGGGTCAGCGCGCAGCTGCCCCGGCGCCCGCGCCCACGGGTGCCGCCCCCAGGTCGTCGAGGGTGTACGAGGCGATGCCGAACGACAGCGTCATACCGATCCCGCTCGTCACGGAGATCGCGCGGGTGCGCGCGTCGACGTCCTCGCGCACGAGCGAGGTCAGCGGCGAAGAGGCGTAGATGCCCTGCCAGCGCTGCGTGATGGGCAGCGGCGCGCCGATGATCTGGGAGATGTCGCGCACGGCGCGCTCCGTGATGGAGTCCTCCATGAACGGGGGCATGGTGTCCGCGTACGCGTGGCTGTCGCCCAGCAGCATGGTCCCGTCGGGGCGGCGGGTGAACATGATGTTCGCGCCGAAGTCCAGCATGTCCTGCGAGGACTGCTGCAGCTCCGCAAGCACCTCCGCGTAGCCGGGCATGGTGGTGAAGCCGTCGTAGCGGGTCATCGAGGTGCCCGTGAGGACCGCGGACTCGGTGGTAAACGACGCGGGCGCCGGTGCCATCGCCATCTGCAGCGAGCAGCGGGTGATCTGATTGGCCGCGGCGACGTCCGGCTTGAGGTAGTCGAGGTCGTGGCCCACGCAGATGAGCACGCGGTCGCCCGTGAACTCCCCGCGCGAGGTGCTGACCGCGCCATCGGCCACCGCGCCCACCGTGGTGCCCCACTCGATCGAGACACCGGGCTGCTCCTGGAGCCACAGTCCCAGCTCAGGGGCCGCGGTGCGCGGGTCGACGCGCAGGTCCGCGGGCAGGAACGCGCCGCCGACGATCGTGGGGTCGGGGGTCCCGCCCAGCCGCTGGCCGACCTCGTCCTTCGTCTGCATGATGACAGCATCGTCCCCGCGCTCCTGGCGCAGCTCGTCGAGCACGGCGAGCTCGAGGTCGGTGCGGGCCACGACGATCGCGCCGGCCTCGCGGGCCCAGAAGCCGGCGGCCTGGGCAGCGGCCAGCCAGCCGTCGCGCGAGCGGTAGGCGATGGGCAGCAGGTCTCCGGCCTGCGCCGTGATGCAGGCGTGGCCGAAGTTGCGGATGGAGGCGCCGTTGGGCGCCCAGTCGCGCTCGACGACGCGCACGCTCAGGCCGCGGCGGTGGGCCTCGAAGGCGTGCGCGAGGCCGACGATGCCGCCGCCGACGATGAGGAGGTCGGTGTGCTGCTCGGTCATGGTGTCGCTCCTTGTGCTGGATTCCGTCGTGGTCTGGCCGCCGTGCGGGCGACGGTGCTGCTGGCAGAGGCGATCGGGCGGTCAGCGCGTGGCGGCCGCCACGCGCGGCTCAGGCCGCCGGCCACGCCTCGAGGCCGGTGAAGGCCGTGGTGAACTGCGCCTCGAGATCGGTCAGCCGGACCCCGGCGGGCTGGAGGGCGGTGACCGGCCGGCGCGGTGGGGGCGGGTCGATGCGCAGGGCCCTCAGGGTGCCGAACTCGAGGTCCTGGGCGATGACGTGCTCGGAGACGAGGACGATGCCCAACCCGGCGCGGGCGCATTCGCGGGCGCCCTCCGCACCCCAGATCGTCCACTGCTCGGCCTCGGCGAGCTTCCAGGCGGCCAGCGTCGACTCCTGCACTGAGCGCGTCGCGGAGCCGATCTCCCGCATGAGGAACCGGTGGCCCCGCAGATCCTGCAGGTGCAGCTCCCGCTCCTCCTGCGCCAGCGCCAGCGGGTGGTCCGGGGCGGCCGCGGCGACGATCGCCTCGTCGAGGAAGGGGGTGCTGCGCAGCTGCGGATGGTCGATCCGGCCGGCCGCCAGTCCCACGGTGGCCTCCCGGTCGATGACCCGCTGGATCACCTGCTCCGCATTGCCCACGCGCAGCTCCACTCGCACCGACGGGTGGTCGGCCGTGAAGCGGGCGAGCATCTGGGGGACCAGGTAGCTGCCCAGGGTGGAGGTCGCAGCAACCGCGAGCCGGGAGTCGACGAGCCCCTGGGCCGCCGAGACCTCGGCCTCGATCCCCCCGATGACGGAGAGGATCTCCGCCGCCCGCGCGGCCAGCACGCGCCCCGCCGCAGTGGGCGTCACGCCCGTGGGCGAGCGCTCGAGCAGGTGCGTGCCGAGCGCGGTCTCGAGGCTGCGGATCTGCGCGGAGACGGACGGCTGGCTCATGTACTTCGTCCGCGCGGCCTTCGACAGGCTGCCGTGCTCGACGACGCTGAGGAAGATCCCCAGGCTGTGCGTGCTCAGGTGCATGCTTCATTCCACCACACGCGCACCGCCTGCGGAGCGCCCTCTGCGCGCCGGGCAGCTGAAGTCTGGGTGACCCGCCGGTGACGGCCGCCGCCGGGCTCGCGAAGGTCCCCGGGCCCGCAGCCTCCGGCGCGCGCGCTGCCGCCCCCGCGCGCGGCAGCGCGGGGCACCGGGGCGGCATACGGGCGGCGGAGGCGGCGGTCATGGTCTCGGCTCAGCTCGGGAAGGCGACGCAGGCCGAGCGCCACTCGGTGTAGTAGTCCCAGGTCTCCGCCGAGCACTCCGGTGGGCCGTACTGCGAGAGCTTGGCGCCCATGTGGGGCATGTGCGGCCAGGCGCCTACTCCGGGGCGGCTGACGTGGAGCATGCCGGCCTCGAAGCGGTCGAGGGCGTCGTAGATGTGCCCGCGGTCGTTCGTGAAGATCGTCCCGGACATCCCGTAGACCACGGAGTTCGACACGTCCATCGCATCGTCGAAGCCGTCGACGTCGATGACGGAGAGCACCGGGCCGAACACCTCCTCCGTGCCGATGTAGGAGTCCCGGGCGACGTCGGTGAGCACGGTGGGCTGCATGAAGTAGCCGCCCTCGAGGTCGCCGTCGGTGGCACGCTTGCCCCCGTGACGATCGTCGCACCGTCCTGCTCCGCACGCTCGACGGCTGCGAGGCAGGCGCTCAGCCGGGCGTCGTCGACGACGGGTCCCAGGGTCGTGCCGTCCTGCGCGGGGTCGCCGATGACGAACGCGTCGAGCCGCTCGCGCAGCCGGCCCACGAGGTCGTCGCGGACCCTGCGGTCGACGAGCACCCGGCTCGTGGCGCTGCAGCGCTGGCCTGCCTGGCCGAATGCCCCGAAGACGATCGCGTCGGCCGCGGTGTCCAGGTCCGCGTCGTCGAGGACGATGACCGCGTTCTTGCCGCCCAGCTCCAGCTGGGTGCGGGCGAGGCGGCCGGCGGCGGCCTTCTGGATGGCCTGGCCCACCGGCAGCGAGCCGGTGAATGAGATGCCGCGGACATCCGGGTGCGCGGTCAGGGTCTCCCCGGCCTCGCGGTCGCCCTGGACGAGGTTGAGCACGCCGGCGGGGACACCGGAGTCGATCATGATGTCGACGATCGCGGTGGTGCACAGCGGGGCCAGCGGCGAGGGCTTGATGATCGCGGTGCAGCCGGAGAGCAGCGCAGGGGCGATCTTCCACACGGGGATGGCGACGGGGAAGTTCCACGGCGTGATGAGGGCGACGATGCCCAGGGGCTTGCGCCAGGTCAGCGCCATCGTCCGGCCCGAATCGGCCGGCAGGGTGGAGCCGTGCATGCGCCGGCCCTCACCCGCGGTGAAGCGCAGGATGTCGATGCCGCGCTGGACCTCGCCCCGCGCCTCGGCGAGGGTCTTGCCCTGCTCGCGGGTGACGATCGCGGCGAGTGACTCCTTGCGCTTGGCCATGGTCTGGGCGGCCGCGAAGAGGATGTCCCCGCGCTTGATGGAGCCCAGCTTCTCCCATTCGGCCGCCGCGTCCGCGGCCGCCTGGATGGCGGCGAGCGAGTCCTCGCGGGTCGATTCGGGGAACCTGCCGATCACGTCGGAGGTGTCCGTGGGATTGATGTCGGCGAACGTGGCGCCGTCAGAGGCCGGGACCCACTGGTCGCCGATGCGGTTGAGGAGCAGCCGGCTGGGGACTGCGGTGGGCGTGGTGGCGGATTCGACTGTCGTGGTCATGGTTCTCACTCCGAATTCGGTCGCTTGTTCCAGCAGGGGATGAGGATGAGCGCGGCGACGGCGGCGGCGCCGGCGAACACGTAGAAGACGGTCGCGGTGCTGAGGAAGCCGGGCAGCAGGCCGCCCATGATCGCGCCGATCGAGCCGCAGCCGTTGATGAAGCCGGTGGCGCCGGCCGCGTACTTGCTCGTGCCGAAGTCCACGGCGGCCACACCGGAGACCATCGCGTCCGCTCCGTAGGCGGTGAGGCCCACGACGCCCAGGAGCACGCAGACCAGCGCGATCGACTTCGTGTGCGCGGCGGGGCTCCACAGGATGAGGGCGATGACGAGGATGCCCAGCGAGAGCACGGTGGGCGGGATGCGGCGGGCGTGGAAGAGCGTGTCCGAGGTCCAGCCCACGGCCACCGGGGCGATGACGCCGGCGATGCCGAACGCGATCGGGACCATCGAGGCCGTGACGGCGGAGAGCTCGGGGATCGCGTCGAGCACGAGCACGGGGCCCCACAGCAGGACCGCGTAGCGCGCCGGCTTGATGAGGAAGTACACGATGCCCAGGCGCAGCACCATCGCGTCGTTGCGGGCCGCGGCGATGAGGTCGTGCGGGGAGAACCTGTTGGCGACCTTGACCACCGGGACGGGCGCGCGCGTCTTGCGGTGCTCGTGCGGTTCGTCGAGGCCGGAGAGGTCGTCGTCGATGGCGGGCAGGCCCACCTCGCGCGGGCTGTTGCGCTGGAAGACGAGGAACAGCGCGAGCGCCAGGAAGATGACCGCCGCGCCGGCGAAGAAGGCCGCGTGCCACGTGTGGAAGATCGAGTAGGCCACCCAGCTGAGGATCGGCACGGCGACGAGGCCGCCGAAGGCGTAGCTCGTCGAGAACAGGCCCATGGCCCGGCCGCGGGTCCTGATGGTGAAGAACGAGGCGATGTTCTTGCTCAGGGCGGACCAGCCGGTGGACTGGGCAAGGCCCTGGACGATCATGAGCGGCATGAACAGCCACAGGGCCGGGATGAGGCCCATGAAGAGCGCAGCGACACCGGCCATCGCCATGCCGCCGGCAACGACGACGCGGGTGCCGAAGCGCTCGGCGAGCGCACCCCAGACGAACTGGCCGACCGCATAGGCGGCGAGGTAGCCGGAGTCGAGGATGCCCAGGTGCTGGCGGGACATGAAGCCGTCGTCGAGGATGCCGACCTTGGCGGCGGAGAAGGCGTTGCGGGGGAAGTAGAACGCCGCGTAGGACAGCCAGGACAGGGCGAAGATGCGCAGCTGCCACGTGCGCAGCACCTGGCGCTTCGTCTTGCGGACCCGGCCGTCGGGGCCGATGCTGCGGCTGGTGGCGGGCTGCGCCGACGACGCTGTCGGCGACTGGGGGGCTGCGCTCGGGGGCTCGGGGGAATCGCGGGGGGCGGGGGCGGCTGTGCCAGCGGTGCCGGGCGGGGAGGAATCACACCGGGGCGCCTGCGGTGACGGCGGCGTGGGTGGTGACGACCCAGTAGGCGTCGTAGTTGTGGAGGATGGCCGTGCTGCCGTCGGGGCCGGTGGCCTCGGTGTCCGTGGGGGCGGGCAGCGTGCGGTTGATGATGAACGGGATGTTCAGCTCGCCCAGTCCGCCGTGCGAGCGCAGCGGCACCTCGAGGTTGCTCAGGTCGTGCCAGGCCGGGAAGCGGCCGATCGCGGCGTCCTTGTCGGAGAGCACGGTGAGGTCGCCCATGCGGTCGAGGGGCATCTCGTAGATCTCCGCGGCCTCCTCGGACGGCAGGACGGCGGAGACGCCCTCGCGCCCGCGCAGCGCCTCGATGACCTTGTTCCGGTCCGCGCCCTCGGGCAGGTAGACGTTGGCGAACGAGCCCAGCGCGCCGTGGTGGACGGTGTAGGGGTCGGTGATGGGGAGGATGACGCGGCTGCCGGTCTCGCCCTCGCCGATGCCCAGGATCGTGTCGACCTCCTCCTCCAGGTAGATGACGCGGGGCGTGCCGTCCGCATGGTGCTTGGGCGACATGCCGTGGTCGGCGGTGATGGCGACGACGGCGCCCAGCTCGTCGAGCTGCGAGGCGTAGGTGTCGACCATCGCGTAGAAGTCGTTGGCCACCTCGGTGCCCGGCGCGTTCTTGTGCTGGATGTAGTCGGTGAGCGTGAGGTACATGACGTCGGGGCGGCGGGTGCGCAGCAGCTCGACGCCGGCCGCGAGCGCGAACTCGCTGAGCTCGGCGGAGTAGACGCTGGGCAGCTCCATGCCGGTGAGGCCCAGGGCGTCCTCGATCCCGTTGTCCTCCTGCGTCACCGTGTCGGCCTTCTCCGCGGAGAAGCAGATGCCGGGGTTCTGGGGCTCGACGTACTCGCCGGAGCCATCGGGGTCGAGGCCGGGCTGCGTGATGCCGGAGGCCAGCAGGCGGCGCAGCTTGTCCTTCGCGGTCACGACCGCGACGTCGAGGCCTGCTGCGGCCGCGGCGGCGAAGACGGTGGGGCGCGCAGGAACTTGGGGTCGTTCATGAGCACCTCCTCGCCGGTGGAGGGGTCGAGGATGTAGTTGCCGCAGATGCCGTGGTAGGCCGGCGGGCGGCCCGTGGCGATCGACATGTTGTTCGGGTTGGTCAGCGTGGGAATCGCGCAGTGCGCGCCCCAGTACTCGCCCGTCTGCGATTCGAGGAGGTTCTTGAGCCACGGCATGCGCCCGGCCGCGATGGCCTCTTCGTGGTACGCGGGCTCGCTGCCGTCGATGCAGATGACGACGACCGGTGTGCCGTCGTGGACGTATTCGCGGCCGTTGACGTCGAACTTCACAGTGCTCATTTCGGCTCCTTGTCGGTGTGCTGGTGAGTTCAGTCTTCGCCAGCGCACTCCGAAGCAGAAGTGGGCGTTTATATATGGGGGTATAGGCGCGCTCTATGGCCTGCGCTGCGCGTTGGGAACATCCCGCGGGCAGCGGGGGGCAGCGGGGCAGGGGGCACGTGCAGACTCCGCCGCCGAGGCGCGGGCCGGGCACGGCGCGCCCGCGCCGGCTGCGGCCGTCACCGGCCGGTGAACTCCGGGCGCCGGCGCCCCTGGAAGGCCGTGAAGCCCTCCCGGTAGTCGGCGGTGGTGCGCGCGGCCTCCTGGAGCCGCGCCTCGGCGGCGAGCACCTGGGCGACCGGCGGGCGCTGGTCGAAGGCCTCCTGGGTACGCCTTCTCCATGGCGTAGGCGCGGGCCGGGCCCGCCGCGAGCCGCGGGGCCGTGGCGGTCACCCGCTCGGCCAGCTGCGCGGCGGGCAGGGCGCGTGAGACGAGGCCGGCGGCTGCCGCCTCGGTGCCGGTAAGGAGCTCGCCGGTGAGGATGAGGTCCATGGTGCGGTGGTAGCCGAACGCGTCGAGGAAGTAGCGGTGGGCCCCGGAGTCGAGCACGGCGCCGAGTGCGGCGAACGGCGAGCCGAACTTCGCGTCCGCCGCGGCGTAGACGAGGTCCGCGGCCGCGGCGAGCCCGAACCCCAGGCCCAGCGCGGCCCCCTGGACCTGGGCGATGACGGGGATGGGCAGGGCGCGCAGGGACTCGAAGACGGGGCCGAAGTCCTCGGTGAGGAACGCGTGGGCATCGTCGGCCTCGACGTCGACGTCCGCGATGTCGCGGCCAGCGCAGAAGACGCTGCCCTCGCCCCGCAGCACGAGGACGCGGATGCGCCCCGCGGTGTCGAGGGTGCCGGCGTCGGCGGCGACGCGGTCCACGGCCGCGCGCAGCTCACCGAGCGCGCGGGCGTCCAGGGCGTTGCGGGTGCGCGGCCCGTCCAGGACGATCGTCGCGACCGCGCCGTCGGTCTCGAGGCGGATGTCCGTCATGGCTGCTCCTTCTTCCGCGGGTTCCTCCGCGGCGTTCGCCGGCCGCGCTCGGCCTGCCCGTTGCGCTCGGCGTTTCCGCCGTGCTGTGCCCTCCGACGCCGCGCCGCCTACTGGTCGTAGTCGACGTCGACGACCTCGCTGGTGGGGGTGGACTGGCACGTGAGCACGTACCCGGCGGCCAGTTCGTCGGGTTCGAGCGCGAAGTTGTCGGCCATGTCCACGGTGCCCGCGCACAGCTTGGCCTTGCAGGTGCCGCACACCCCGCCGGCACACGCGTAGGGCACGTCCGGCCGCGAGCGCAGGGCCGCCGCGAGGATCGTCTCCGGGCTGCGCCGCGGGGTGCGCACGGTGCCGGTGCGCCCGTCGAGGGTGAACCGGATGCTCGCCTGGGGCCCGGTCTCCTCGTCCGGGCGGGTGCGGCGGGGGGCCGGTGCGCGGTCCTCCCCGGGCCTGCCGGTGTTGAACAGCTCGAAGCGGATCCGCGCGCGCTCAACCCCGTGCGCGTCGAGGCGCGTGCGCGCGAGCTCCACGAGCGGCAGCGGCCCGCACAGGAACCACTCGTCCACCGTCTCCGGCGGCACCAGGTGGGTGAGCAGGGCATCGAGCTTCGGCGCGTCGATGCGACCGGAGTAGAGCTCCGCGGAGCGCCCCTCCGCGGAGAGCACGTGGTGCATGTCGAAGCGCGCGGGATAGCGGTCCTTGAGGTCGGCGAGCTCCTCGAGGAACATGACGTCGGCACTCGAGCGGTTGGCGTAGACGAGGGTGAACGTGCACCCCGGCTTCTCCCGCAGGGCCGCGGCCCCCAGCGCCATGACCGGGGTGATCCCGGAGCCCGCCGCGATCGCGACGATCCGCCCGGACTGGACCTCGGAGGTGAATGTGCCCTGCGGATTCATCACCTCCAGCTCGTCGCCCACGGTGAGTTCGCGGCGCACGAACGAGGAGAACAGCCCGTCCGGCGTCTCCTTCACGCCGATGCGCAGCTGGCGGCCGTCCGGGGGCGCGCACAGGGAGTAGCTGCGGCGCACCTCGTGCCCGTCGATGCGGGTGCGGACCGCGATGTGCTGGCCGGGCACGAAGGAGAACTCCTGGGCCAGCGCCTCGGGCACGGCGAAGGCGACCTCCACGGCGTCGGCGGTGAGCTCGCGGATCTCCTCGACGCGCAGGGAGTGGAAGGCCAGCCGCCGCCGAGGCGGGGGCTGGGTCGCGGGGCCGCCCTCCTGGGCGGCGGCGGGCGCGGCGGTCTGGCTCATCAGTGCACCTTGAAGTAGTCGAAGGGCTCCAGGCACTCGAGGCACTGGTGGAGCGCCTTGCAGGAGGTGGAGCCGAAGCGGGAGAGCTCGCGGGTGCGCAGCGAGTGGCAGTGGGGGCACTTGACGGCCAGGCCCAGGCCGACGGGCCCGGCGGGACGGGCGGCGGCGGTGCCGCTGGGCGGGGCGATGCCGTACTCGGCCAGCTTGGCCCGCCCGGCGGCGCTCATCCAGTCCGTGGTCCACGCGGGCTGGAGCGACAGGTCGATGTCGACCCGGCCTGCCCCGGCGCTGCGCGCGGCGCGGGCGATGTCGTTGCGGATCGTCTCCATCGCGGGGCACCCGGAGTACGTGGGGGTGATGACGACGCGGACGCGGGGGGCGAGCGCCTCGTCGGCATCCGCCTGGCGGCCGTGGGCGAGTCGTTCGGTGTGCCCCCGGCCGTCCGTCGGAGGGGATGGTCGGTCGTCTGCCGGTTCCACCCGCGCGTCGAACTCGAGCGCGCGGAGGATGCCGAGGTCCGCGATGCTGAGCACGGGGATCTCCGGGTCCGCGACGGCGGCGATCGCGGCGCGGATCCGCGCGCGGTCCGCCGACTCGTCCCGCGGAGCGGCCGCAGCCGCCGCGGCATCGGGCCCGCGCGCCGCCTCGGGCTCCCGAGTCCCCGCGGGTGCGGGCGGACCCTCGCCCACCCCTCCGGGGACAGTGCGCTGGCCCACGCGGTCCTGGCACACGGCGGCGCTCACCAGGTCGCCCCGGGGTGCTGGCGCGCGAGCACCTGCATCTCGGCCAGGAGGAAGCCCAGGTGCGGGGTGTGGCGGCCCTGGCGCGCGCCCACCATGAGCGGAGCAGCGGTCGGAACGCTCAGCGTCGCCTGCTCGATGACCTCGGCGACCCGGGCCTCGAAGGCCTCGCGCAGCCCTGCGCGCTCGGGGGCGATGCCCGCGGTGATGAGCTCGGCGTTGCCGGTGTCGTCGAAGAGCTCGGCCACGGCCGGCCACACCTCCGCGAGCCCCTGCTGCATGCGGCGGTGCGATTCGACCGTGCCATCGCCCAGCCGCAGCACCCACAGGTCCGCGTGCTCCACGTGGTAGTCGACCTCCTTGAGCGATTTGGCGGCGACGGCGGCGAGGAACTCGTCCGCGGAGCCCAGCAGGGCGCCGTAGAGCAGCTGCTGGAAGTGGGCGACGAGGAAGACCTTGGCGATCGTCTGCGCGAAGTCGCCGTTGGGCTGCTCGACGAGGGCGCAGCAGCGGAACTCCGACTCGTCGCGGAAGTACGCGAGCTCGTCCTCGCTGCGGCCCAGCCCGCGGCCGGCGTACTGGAGCAGCAGGCGGGCCGCGCCCAGCTGGTCGAGCCCGATGTTCGTCAGCGCGATGTCCTCCTCCAGCTCCGGGCCCTTGGCCACGAGCTCGCCCAGGCGCTGGGCCATGATGAGCGCGTCGTCGCCCAGCTCGAGGGCGTAGCGTGCGGTCGCCTCAGCGGGGACGGCGGTGATCGCGGCGGTGAGCGGCGTACCGGCCTGCGGGTCGAGGGCATAGGCCTCGAGCTCGTCGGCGACGGCCGGCATGCCGTACGCGGCCGGCTGGGCTGCGGTCTGCTCGGCGGCGTGGCCCGCCACCTGATCCGGGGCCTGCTCGGCGGCCTGGCCGGCAGCCGGGCCCGCAGGCTGGCCCGCGCGCTGCCCCTCGGCCTGGCCCGCGGTCTGCTCTGCCACCTGGCCAGCCGGTGCCGCGGCGGCGGGCGCCTGCGGCTCCGGCGCGTGCGCGTCTGCCCCGTTCACAGGTGCGGCACCCCCTCCGCGCGGGCGTAGAACGTGGGGTGGCGGTAGACCTTGTCGCCCGCCGTCTCGAAGTAGGCGCCCCTGCGATCTGGATCCGAGGCGGTGATCTGGGCACTGGGCACCACCCACAGCGAGACGCCCTCGGAGCGCCGCGTGTAGAGATCGCGCGCGTTCTCCAGCGCCATCTGGGCATCCGCGGCGTGCAGCGAGCCCGCGTGCACGTGGCTCAGCCCGCGCGCCGAGCGCACGAAGACCTCCCACAGCGGCCAGCTGCGCGCGGGCAGCTCGGCCACACCCGCACCCTGCTCGGCGGGCGAGCGCCGATCCTCCCCGCTCGCCGTGGCATCCCGAGTGCCCCGCTCGTCGGCCATCAGCTCGCCTCCGCCATCCGCCGATCGTGTGCTGAACCCTGCCCCGAGCCCTGCGCTGCGGCCCGCTCCTCGTTCGCAGCCGCGCCCCCTCCGGCCTGGGCAGCGGCGCGCGCAGCCTGCTTCTGCGCGTAGGCGGCGGCCGCCTCGCGCACCCAGGCGCCGCCCTCGTGGGCGCGCCGGCGGTTCGACACGCGCAGGGCGTTGCAGGGCCCGCGGCCCTTGAGGACCTCCGTGAACTCCGTCCAGTCGATCTCGCCGGAGTCGTAGTGCCCCGTCGCCTCGTTCCAGCGCAGGTCCGGATCGGGCAGGGCGAGGCCCAGCACCTCGGCCTGGGGCACGGACATGTCGATGAAGCGCTGGCGCAGCTCATCGTTGGTGAAGCGCTTGATCTTCCACTCCATGGACTGGGCGGTGTTGGGCGAGTCCGCGTCCGGCGGGCCGAACATCATGAGCGCCGGCCACCACCAGCGGTCCACGGCCTCCTGGGCCATGCGGTGCTGGGCGGGCGTGCCGTGGCTGAGCTCGTAGAGGATCTCGAAGCCCTGCCGCTGGTGGAAGGACTCCTCCTTGCAGATGCGCACCATGGCGCGGCCGTAGGGCCCGTAGGAGGCGCGGCACAGCGGGACCTGGTTGCAGATCGCGGCGCCGTCGACCAGCCAGCCAATCGCACCCATGTCCGCCCAGGTGGGGGTGGGGTAGTTGAAGATCGACGAGTACTTGGCGGTGCCGTCGATGAGCTGCTCGGTCATGGTCGTGCGGTCGATGCCCAGCGTCTCCGCGGCGCTGTAGAGGTAGAGCCCGTGGCCCGCCTCGTCCTGCACCTTGGCCATGAGGATGGACTTGCGCTTGAGGCTGGGCGCGCGGGTGATCCAGTTGCCCTCCGGCTGCATGCCGATGATCTCCGAGTGCGCGTGCTGGCCGATCTGGCGGATGAGGGTCCTGCGGTACGCCTCCGGCATCCAGTCGCGCGGCTCGATGCGCTGCTCGGCCGCGATGGTCGCGTCGAAGCGCTCCTGCAGGTCATCGAGTTCCGCCTGGTCCACGAGGTGTGCGCCGTCGGCGGGCGCGGTCTTCGCGTGCTCCATTGCTCCTCCACGAAGGCTGTCCGGCTCCATCGCCGGGAATTACTGACCGTTTGGTCTTTAAATATAGCCGCCGAGGCGCGGGCCGGCAAGGCGCATTCCGCGCCCGCCGCTCAGATTGCCCGCCCCCGAGGCGCGGGCCCGCAGGGCGTGCGCTCGGCGCACCCGCCCGCCGAGCCGTCCCCGGGGTGAGGGTCGGTGCGGTGCTCGCGCCCGCCGCCCGCGCTGCGGCAATCCGGCCGCGGCTTGACAGGCGGCAGGCGTGCGGTGTTGATTTAGTGACCGTATGGTCGGGAAATGCCGCGCGGAGACCCAAGCGGCGACGGCGAGGGCAGCACCGCCCCGCCGGCCACCCCGCCACGGCGGCTCAAGGAGGAGCACATGGGCACGACGCCCCTGACCCCGGGCTTGGCGCCCTCGCCCGGCTCCGATGGCACCGGCGTCGTCGAAATGTACGCCGGCGACCGCGCCTCGCAGGCCCTGGGCATCGTCGTCGAGGACTTCGGTGAGGACTGGGCACGCTGCTCCATGACCGTGGGCCCGGACATGGCCAACGGCCACGGCATCACCCACGGCGGCTACCTCTTCCTCTTCGCGGACACGACGTTCGCCATGGCCTGCAACACCGAGGGCTCGGTGACGGTGGCCTCCGGCGGGGACATCACGTTCCTCAGGCCCTCGCACGTGGGCGATGCGCTCACCGCGGAGGGCCGAGCCGTGGCCACGACCGGGCGCTCGGGGGTCTACGACATCACGGTGCGCCGCGGCGACGAGGTCATCGCCGTCTACCGCGGCCGCTCGCGCACGCTGCCCGCCCGCCCGGCTCCGCCCGCCGCGGGCTGAGCCCGGGCGCACCGCGAACCGGCCAAGCCCACAGCAGACGAAGGAGTCACGCGCATGGCGACAACCACCTCGGCGGCCCAGCCCGCGAACCCCACCGGACGCGCCCACCCGGGGCGCGGGGACGCGGGAGCGGGCGCAGGACTCGATCCGGCCGAGGCGATGGGCCTCGACGAACTGCGCGCGCTGCAGCTCGAGCGGATGCGCGCGACCCTCCAGCGCGCCTACGAGGCCATCCCGTTCTACCGGAAGAGCTTCGACGCGGCCGGGACCCATCCCAGCGAGCTGCGCGAGCTCGCGGACCTCTCGCGCTTCCCCTTCACCCGCAAGTCGGACCTGCGCGACCAGTACCCGTTCGGGATGTTCGCCGTGCCGCGCGAACGGCTGGCCCGCATCCACGCCTCGTCCGGGACCACCGGCAAGCCCACCGTCGTGGGCTACACCGCAGGCGACATCGAGGCGTGGGCCGGGCTCATCGGCCGCAGCCTGCGCATGGCCGGTGGGCAGCCGGGCGACATGATCCACAACGCCTACGGCTACGGGCTCTTCACCGGCGGGCAGGGCGTGCACACCGGCGCCGAGCGCTCCGGCTACTGCGTCGTGCCCATCAGCGGCGGCCAGACACCGCGCCAGGCACAGCTCATCAACGACTTCCGGCCGGACATCATCACCGCAACCCCCACGTACCTGCTCACGATCATCGACGAGTTCGCCCGCCAGGACATCGACCCCGCGGGGACCTCGCTGCGCATCGCGGTATGCGGCGCGGAGCCGTGGACGGACGGGATGCGCCGGGAGATCGAGGGCGCGCTGGGCGTGGATGCGGTCGACATCTACGGGCTCTCCGAGGTGATGGGGCCGGGGGTCGCCATGGAGTCCGCGGAGACGAAGGACGGGCCCACGGTGTGGGAGGACCACTTCTGGCCCGAGATCATCGACCCGTTCACCGGCGACCCGGTGCCCGACGGCGAGGAGGGCGAACTCGTCTTCACGTCGCTGACGAAGGAGGCCACACCGGTCATCCGCTACCGCACCCACGACCTGGCGCGCCTGCTCCCGGGCACCGCTCGGCCGGCCATGCGGCGGATGTCGCGGATCACCGGGCGCTCGGATGACCTCATGATCATCCGCGGCGTCAACGTCTACCCCGCCCAGATCGAGGAGGTGCTCTTCGAATTCCCGGAGCTCAGCCCGCACTTCCAGCTCGTGCTCACCCGGCCCGGCCGGATGGACGAGCTGACGGTCGAGGTCGAGTCGCGTCCGGGGGCCGGCTCAACCGGGCTGGGCGACCTCGCGGCCTTGGTCTCCGCCGCCATCAAGGAGCGCGTGGGCGTCACCTCCGCCGTCGCGATCGTGGAGCCGGACACGCTGGTGCGCTCGGTGGGCAAGCTCAAGCGGATCATCGACCGCCGCGAGGGCGTGCGCTGACGTGGTGCGGCGGGCGCGGACCGGGGAGGCGGCGATGACGGCTGGCGAACTCGCCCCCGGGGATCCGGGTGCGGGCCCGGTGCGCGAGGGCGCATCCGCGCCTCGGCCACACGATGCAGGCCCCGTACGAGGTGCGGGCCCGGGGCAGGGTCCGAGACAGGCGGGCGCGGGCCGTTCCCGCTCCACCCGCGCGCGACGGAGGCCCTGGTGAGCCCGGGCGGCGTCGTCATTAGGATGAGGGGCATGGCGCACCCCGGAACCCCCGCGAGCGCCGGCGCCGAGCACTCGGCTCCGGCGGCACGCCGGCTGTCCGCGGTGGGCTCGCAGCCGGCCGAACCGCGCGGCGAGCGGGCGAGCACCCCGAAGCCGGGGCGCGGCCGGCCCGGCTACGACCGCGACACGCTCGTGGCCCGCGCCATCGAGGTCTTCATGCGCCGCGGCTACAACGGCACATCCATGGACGTCCTGGCCCGCGAGCTGGGGATCACGAAGTCGGCGATCTACCATCACGTGGGATCCAAGGAGGAGCTGCTGCGCTCGGCGCTGTCGGTGGGGCTGGGCGAGCTCGATGCTGCGCTGACCAGGCAGGAGCAGCGCAGGGGCGTGAGCGCGGGCGAGCGCCTGCGCGGCGCCGTCCGCTCCGCCGTCGAGGTGCTCATCGCCCACCAGGCGTCCGTCACGCTGCTGCTGCGCGTGCACGGCAACTCGGAGGTGGAGCGCGAGGCTCTCGAGCAGCGCCGCCAGATCGACCGCCGCCTCACGGCCCTCGTGCGCCAGGCGCAGGCGGAGGGATCGGTGCGCTCGGACCTCGACGCGCACGTCGCCGCGCGCCTGCTGTTCGGCACGGTCAACTCGCTCACGGAGTGGTACCGCGCGGATTCGGCGATCGCGGCGGGCGAGATCGCCCACGCGCTCACCACAATGGCCTTCGACGGCCTCTCGGTCCGCTGACGCGAGGCCGAGGGGGCAGCAGGGCCTAGGGGCCGGGGCCCCGAGCGCGAGTACTGCTCCCCGTTGAAGCCGCGCGCTGAGCGCGGGTGCATCCCCGGCTCAGCGCGCCCGCACCTCTCGCCGGCCACCTTCCCTTCACCCGCCCGTGCGAGCATGGCCCCACGCAGAAAGGGGCGTCTCATGGAGCAGGAGCGCACAGCGCAGAGCGCACACACCCGCACGCCGGATGCAACGGCCACGGCGGCCGTGTGGTCGGGGGATGCGCTGACCATCGAGCGGCTCGCTCTGCCCCGGCTTGCCCCGGGCGAGGTGCTGGTGCGCACGGAGCTCGCCACGATCTGCGGCAGCGATCTGCACACGCTCAACGGCGACCGGCAGACGCCGGTGCCCACGATCCTCGGGCACGAGGCGATCGGCGAGGTGATCGCCCTCGAGGGCGAGCCCCGCTGCACGGACGGCACACCGCTCGCGCTGAGCGACCGCGTCACCTGGACGATCGGCACGGCCTGCGGCGAATGCGACCGCTGCGCGGCGGGCCTGTCCCAGAAGTGCGAATCCGTCCGCAAGTACGGTCACGAGGCCATGGACGACCACTGGAGCCTGAGCGGCGGATTCGCCTCGCACATCCACCTGCTGCCGGGCACCGGCCTGGTGCGCGTGCCGCCGGACATGGAAGCGGCGCTCGCCGCGCCGGCCAACTGCGCCACCGCCACTGTTGCCGGCGCAGCCCGGCGCGTCGCCCTGGACGCCCGCGACACCGTCGTCGTCATGGGCTGCGGGATGCTGGGCCTCACCGCCATCGCCTACGCCCGCGATCGCGGGTGCTCCACGGTCATCGCCAGCGACGTCGATCCGCGGCGCCTGCGGCTGGCCCGGGAATTCGGCGCAACCGCCACGGCCACTCCCAAGGCGCTGGGCGACGCCGTCGGCAGGGAGCGCGGCGCGGACGTCGTCTTCGAGCTCTCCGGCAGCCACCGGGCGGTGCAGGCGGCACTCGGCCTCGTGGCCATCGGCGGGCGGATCGCGCTCGTCGGCTCGGTCTCACCGGGCCCGGCCGTGCAGGTGGATCCCAGCTCAGTGGTCAAGAACCTCACGAGCATCGTGGGCTGCCACAATTACCGCGCCGACGACCTGGAAGACGCCATCGGCTTCCTCCAGCGCAGCGCCGTGCGCGACGGGCTGGCGCGGCTCGTCTCCACCCCGTGGCCGCTGGCCGAGATCGTCGAGGCCGTCGGCGCCGCCAACGCCGGCACGCACCCGCGCGTCGCGGTGGACCCGCGCTGAGCCGGGCCCGCGCTCCTCACCCCGCCGCGCCACCGCCCACGGCAGCCCGCTCCTTCGCCACGAGCGTGAGCACGTCGTAGGCGGCCACGGGCGCACCGTCCTGGTTGACGACCTGCGCATCCCAGCGCACCTCGCCGTAGTCGGAGCCCTCGCGCGGCGTGATCTGCTTGGCCGTGAGCGTCACGGTCAGCGCATCGCCGGGGCTCACGGGGGTGATGAAGGACAGGTTCTCCAGCCCGTAGTTCGCCAGGACGGGGCCGGGGTCCGGCCACACGAAGAGGCCGGCGGCAAACGAGACCACCAGGTAGCCGTGGGCCACCCGCCCCGGGAAGAACGGATTGGCCCGCGCGGCCTCCTCGTCCGTGTGCGCGTAGAACGTGTCGCCGGTGAACTGCGCGAAGTGGTCGATGTCCTCGAGCGTCACGGTCCGCGGTCCCGCCACGATCGCGTCGCCCAGGCGCAGCTCGCTCAGGCTCAGCGCGAACGGGTGCTCGCCGTCCGTGTGCCGCGGCGCGCCCTCCACCCACGTGTGGGTGAGCGCGCCCAGCATCTGCGGTGAGGCCTGCAGCGCGGTGCGCTGCATGAAGTGCGTGACGCCGCGCAGGCCGCCCAGTTCCTCGCCACCTCCAGCGCGGCCGGGGCCGCCGTGGATGAGCTGGGGCAGCGGAGACCCGTGGCCGGTCTGGCGCTTCGCATCGTCGCGGTCGAGCACGAGCAGCCGCCCGTGCCACGGGGCGGTGCCCATGACGACGGCCCGCACCGTGTCCACGTCGTGGCTGACCACGGAGCCCACGAGCGAACCGCGCCCGCGGCGGGCCAGCCGCACGGCCTCGTCGAGGTCCTGGTAGCCGATGAGCACGGCCACCGGCCCGAACGCCTCCACATCGTGGATGGCGTCGGCCCACGGGTCCTCGGCGACGAGCAGCGTGGGCGCCACGAACGCCCCGCCCTCGGCCACACCGTCCGCCGCGCCCGCGGCCTGTGCCGCATCACCCGCCGAGGCGCCGCTCCCGGCCCGCTCACCGCGCGCATCCTGCTCGCCGCGCGCATCCCGTTCGCTCAGCCCGTCTCGTTCGCAGCGCTCCGCCCGCAGCCGCCGCGCCAGCTCGTCCGAGGCCTCCCGGCCGCCCACGGCGGCCTGCGCTCCGGCCGCGACGAGCGCGTCCACGGCATCCAGCACGTCCTCGCGCTGCGCCGCGGAGACCAGCGGGCCCATCGTGGTGTTCGGGTCGCGGGGATCGCCCACCACAGCGGCGGCGAGGCGCGCAGCGGCCGCCGCGCGCACCTCGGCGACGGCGCCGGCGGGCACCAGCGCACGGCGGATGGCCGTGCACTTCTGGCCGGCCTTGGCGGTCATCTCCGTCACGAGCGAGTCGATGAAGAGGTCGAACTCCGGGGTGCCGGGGCGCGCATCGGGGCCCAGCAGTGAGAAGTTCAGCGAGTCGGCCTCCGCTGTGAACCGGGTCCCGCGCTCCACGACGCAGGGGCTCGCGGCCAGGGTGCGCGCGGTGGCGGCCGATCCGGTGAACGCAATAGCGTCCTGCTCGCCCAGTGCGTCGAACAGCCCGTCCAGGCGCCCGCACACCAGCTGCAGCGCCCCGTCCGGCAGCAGGCCGGAGCCCACGATGTCGCGCACCACGGCCCATGCGACCTGCGCCGTCGCGTGGCGGGCTTGACGATGGCCGGGCGGCCTGCGACGAACATCGGGGCGAGCTTCTCGAGCATGCCCCACACGGGGAAGTTGAACGCGTTGATCTGCACCCCCACGCCGGCGGCGCTCGTCCACACGTGCGCGCCGGCGAACGTGGAGTCCTTCGCCAGCCGCTCCACCGCCCCGTCGAGCATGAGCACGTCGTTGGGCATCTGGCGCCGGGCCACGGAGGAGTAGGCGAAGAGGGTGCCGATGCCGCCCTCCACGTCGCTCCGGGCGTCGGCCTCCGTCGTGCCGGTCGTCTGCGAGATCCGGTGGTACTCCGGCGCCCGCTCCATGAGGTGTTGTCCCAGGCGCTTGAGGATCATCCCGCGCTGGTGGAAGGTGAGCGCGGCGAGCCCCGGCAGGCCCACCCCGCGGGCGTAGGCGACGGTTGCGGCGGGGTCGAAGCCCTCGCTCGTCACCCCCGTGACGAGGGCACCGGTGCTGGCATCGCGCACCTGCGCCGCCGAGGCGCGGGCCGCCTGGCCGGGCTCGTGCCAGCGCCCGCGAACAAACGAGGGCAGGACGTCCGGCAGCTCGATGGGCGGTGCGGTGGGGGCGGAATCGGCGGTCATGGCGGCTCCTCATCGAGTCGGGTTCGGTCCCAACGACCCGCGCGGGCAGCGGCGGCGGCCGTGCGCGGGGCGGCCGGGCGCTGCGCGCGTTGCGCGTGCGGCGCGCACGGGCTGGGTGCGCCCACCGCAGCTCGGGCAACGCGGCGGGCACACAGCCACACGATATACCAACCGTTCGGTCGGTAATTGGCTCGCCGGGAGCCCCTGCCCCTCCGCCCCGCCTCGCACCCCGTGGCCGGCGACAAGTCCCCCAGCGGACCGATGCCCAGGGACCGCACGGCCGCGCCCGCTTCCGCGAGCGCCCAGGGACCGCACGACCGCGCCCACCCGCAAGAGCACCGACGACTGCGCCGGGGCACCACCGCCGTCACCGCCGCTAGCCGCCGCGGCCACCGCTCACCGCCGCCTGACCAAGCGGTCGGCTATCCTGCCTACAGCGCAGCCCGGCTCAGCCCGGGCAGGCCGCGGCCGCTTCGGACGCCGCGACCGCCGCCGGTGGATTCGCCTCCGCCGGCGCCGCACCGCCCATGCTCCAAAGGAGAAGCATGAAGTACCGCCTCGACGACATCGACCGGCGCATCGTGGCCGAACTCGCGGAGGACTCCCGCCTGTCGGTGCGCCAGCTCGCCGAGCACGTCCACATCTCCCGCTCCGCCGCCCATTCGCGCCTGGCCGCCCTCATGGCCTACGGCATCATCCGCCGCTTCACGATCGACGTCGACCGCGCCGCGCTGGGCCAGGGCGTCTCCGCGATCATCGTCGTGAAGATCGGCGACCGCCCGTGGCCCGAGGTGCGCGACGAGCTGGCCCTCATTCCCTGCGTCGAGCGCGTCCAGGCCGTCAGCGGCGACATCGACGCCCTCGTCACGGTGCACGCGGAGTCGAACACGGAGCTCTCGCAGGTCATCCTCGCCCAGGTCCACGAGGTGCCGGGCGTCGTCGCCTCGCGCTCCCTGCTCATCCTGGACGAGGCCGAGGGCCAGGGCATGCGGAGCTGACCACCGCAGGCGGGCACACGGGCACACGCACCCCCGGTTGGAAGCGCCGCCGTCCCGGACAAACTGCTCGCCTGGGCTGCCCTGCCCGCGCGCCTGTCCCGAATCCCCAGGACAGGACGCCACTCGTCCCCCATCGCCGCGCAGCGCTCGCACCGTGAAGCAGATCACATCACGATGGAGCGCATGACGATCGAACTCCCCCGCACGGCGCGAGCCCTGCCGCACACCGATCCGGTCTCGTTCATCGACCCGGCCGGGCGGCCCGTGGAGCCCGGCCTCCACGCGGGCTACACCCTGCCGGACGCGCAGACGCTCATCCGGTTCTACCGCCGCATGGTGCGCGCCCGCCGCTTCGAGTCCCAGGTCACGGCCCTCACCCGGCAGGGCAGGCTGGCCACGTACCCGTCCGCGTTCGGGCAAGAGGCCTGCGAGGTGGGAGCGGCGTCCGCGCTCGCGGAGGACGACTGGATGTTCCCCACGTACCGCGATTCCGCGGCGATCCTCACCCGCGGCGCGGAGCCCGGTGACATCCTGGGCTCCTTCCGCGGTGACTGGCACTGCGGCTACGACTCCCAGGGGCTGCGCACCTCACCCCAGGCAACCCCGCTGGCCACCCAGACGCTCCACGCGGTGGGCTTCGCGATGGCCGCGAAGCTGCGCGGCACGCAGCAGGCCACGCTCACGTTCATCGGCGACGGGGCGACGAGCGAGGGCGATGCCCACGAGGCGTTCAACTTCGCCGCCGTGTGGCAGACGCCCACCGTCTTCTTCATCCAGAACAACCAGTACGCGATCTCCGTGCCGCTGCGCGAGCAGTCGAACGCCACGATGCTCGCGGACAAGGCCGTGGGCTACGGCATGCCGGGCGTGCGCGTGGACGGCAACGACATCGCGGCCGTCTTCGCCGTGGTCAGCGCCGCATTCGAACGCGCACGCCGCGGGGAGGGCCCCACCCTGGTGGAGGGCCTGACCTACCGCCTCGAGGCGCACACGAACTCCGATGACCCCAGTCGCTACCGGTCCGCCGAGGAGGTCGACATCTGGCGCACCCGCGATCCGCTGACCCGCCTCGAGGCCTATCTGCGCTCCGCCGGTGACCTCGACGACGAGTCCGTCGCGGCCATCGCCGCCGACGCCGAGGACCTCGCCGCCCACGTCCGCGAGCTCATGAACACCGAGGCGCAGGTCGATCCCACGGAGATCTTCGCCCACGTCTACGCCCACGAGCGCCCCCAGCTGCGCGAGCAGCGGGCCCTCCTCGAAGCCGAGCTCGCCGCCGCGGGTCCCGCTGCCCTCTCACAGCCCACAACTCAGCCGCAGCCCGCTCCCGAGCCCCAGCGGGCCGGCGCATGAGCGCGCCGGCGACCCGCGCCTCGGCGGCGGGTGCGCAGGCGGGCGCCTCTGAGCGCCGTCCGGCAGCACCGGCTGAGGCGCAGGACGCCTCCGCCGGCCGGCCACAGGGCGACTCACAGGGCCAGCCGCAGGGCCACTCACAGGCCCAGCGGGCCACCGCCCCCGGGGCGCGGCCCAAGCCCGTGACCATGACGAAGGCACTCAACACCGCGCTGCGCGATGCGCTCGCCGCCGATGACTCGGTCGTCATCTTCGGTGAGGACGTGGGCCGGCTGGGCGGGGTCTTCCGCGTCACCGACGGGCTGCGCGACGAGTTCGGCCCCGAGCGGGTCTGGGACTCGCCGCTCGCGGAGGCCGGGATCATCGGCACCGCGGTCGGCATGGCCATGGCCGGCATGCGCCCGGTCGTGGAGATGCAGTTCGACGCGTTCTCCTACCCCGCCTTCGAGCAGGTGGTCAGCCACGTGGCGAAGATGCGCAACCGCACGAAGGGCCGCGTGGAGCTGCCGCTGGTCATCCGGATCCCGGTGGCCGGTGACATCGGAGGCGTCGAGCACCACTCGGACTCCTCCGAGGCCTACTGGTGCGCCACCCCCGGCCTCACCGTCGTCACCCCGTCCAATTCGGCGGACGCGTATTCGATGCTGCGCGAGGCCATCGACGCCCAGGACCCCGTCATCTTCATGGAGCCCAAGTCGCGCTACTGGTCGAAGGATGCGATCGAGCTGCCCGTGCGCACCGAGTCCATGTACTGCGCGCGCGTGGTGCGCGAGGGCACGGACGTCACGCTCCTGGCCTACGGGCCCACGGTGCGCACCGCGCTGGAGACCGCGGAGGCCGGGGCGCAGGACGGGCTGAGCGTCGAGGTCATCGACCTGCGCTCGCTCTCCCCCTTCGACGATGCGACGGTCACGGCCTCCGTGCGCAAGACGGGGCGGGCGGCCGTCCTGCACGAGGCTGCGCAGTTCGGCGGCTACGGGGCGGAGGTGGCCGCGCGCGTGACCGAGCGGAGCTTCTTCCACCTGGCCGCGCCCGTCCTGCGCATCACGGGCTTCGACATCCCGTTCCCCTCCCCCAAGCTCGAGGAGTTCCACCTGCCCACGCCCACCCGCATCCTCGATGCCCTGGAGACCTGGGAGTGGGAGCTGTGAGCGCGGAGACCGTGACCGCGGGCCAGGACTTCATCGTCCCGGACCTGGGCGAAGGCCTCACCGAGGCCGAGGTGGTGGGCTGGCTCGTCGCCGTGGGCGACGAGGTCGCCATCGACCAGCCGGTCGTCGAGCTCGAGTCCGCGAAGAGCGTCGTCGACCTACCCTGCCCGTTCGCGGGCACCGTCACCGCCCTGTACGCCCAGGTGGGCGACACCGTCTACGCGGGCAACGCGATCCTCACCGTGGGCGCGGCAGGTGCCCCGGGCGGTGGGGACCGGCCGGTTCCCGAGGCGCGGGCCGGCGACGCCGTCGCCTCACCGCCCGCTGCCGCCGGGCCGGTGGGTGCGACCCGCGGAGACGACGGGAAGGTGCCCGGGGCATCGGGGGCCGACTCGGCGGACTCCACCGGCACAGGCACTATGGGCACGGACTCCTCGGGCACGGACACCGGCACCGGCTCGGCGAGCACAGACTTGGCGAGCACGAGCTCAGCGGGCGCCGCGCTCGACGCTCCGCCGGCCGCCGGCGTGGATGCCGGTGCGCAGGCACCCGAGTCCGTTCCCGGCACGGCCCTGCGCGACGGTGCGGCCCTGCGCGACGGTGCGGCGGCAGACGGTGCGGCGGACGAAGGATCGGCGGGCGGGGTCGCGGCGGACGAGGGTTCGGGCGCCGTGCTCATCGGCTACGGCACGAAGGAGAAGGCCGCGCCGACCACCGGGCGCCGGCGCAGCTTCGGCTCGCGCGCATCCCGGGCGGGTGCGCCGCACGCGGCCGACGGCGGAGCCCCGGGCCCGGCCGCCCCACCCTCAACCGCAGACCAGCCCGGGGGCCGCTCGCCGGTGGTCTCGCCGCTTGTGCGGATGCTCGCCCACGAGGCCGGGTTCGCGGCCAAGGACCTGCGGGGCACCGGCCCCCACGGTCTCGTCACGCGGGCCGACGTCATCGCCGAGATCGCGCACCGCGCCACGGTCGGCGCCACCACGGGGAGCGCCCACGCGCCCGGCACCACGGCCGCCCATAGTGCGGGGCAGAGCGCCCAGGCGAGCGCGCCCCTCACAGGGCGGAGCACCCCCGCGTCGCCAGTCGCGGGGCGCGCGGCCCCGCCGGACGCGCACCGGGCGCAGCCCGGTGCGGGTGCCGCACCTGCCAGCGGCGACCCGACGGGCGCCTCGGCGGTGGGAGGCGGTGCGCACGCCGCCGCGCACACTCAGCCCGGCCCGCAGACCGACCCCCAGGCCGCGGTCGAGCGCATCCCGCTCACCGGGCTGCGCAAGGCGGTGGCGGCGAAGCTCGGGCAGTCGCGCCGGGAGATCCCCGAGGCCACCATCTGGCTCGACGTCGACGCAACCGAGCTGCTGGCCTTCCGCAAGCGCCTCGAGGCGCGCAGCGGAGAGAAGTTCTCCCTGCTCACACTGCTCGCGCGGTTCACGATCGCGGGACTGCGGAAGTACCCCATCCTCAACGCGACATTCGACCAGGATGCGCAGGAGATCCTCGTGCACCGCGACATCGACCTGGGCATCGCCGCGAACACGCCCCGCGGCCTCATGGTCCCGGCCATCCGTGACGCCGGAACCATGACGATGCGGGCGCTGCGCGATGGGATCGGCGAGGTCGTGCAGGCGGCGGCCACCGGCAGGTTCGCGCCCGGGCAGCTGGCCGGGGGCACGTTCACGCTCAACAACTACGGCCCGCTGGGGGTGGACGGCTCCGCGCCGATCATCAACCACCCGGAGGTCGCGATGCTCGGCATGGGGCGCATCATGGACCGGCCGTGGGCGGTCGACGGCGAACTCGCGGTCCGCCAGGTCACCCACCTCTCGCTCGTCTTCGACCACCGCGTGTGCGACGGCCTGGAGCCCAGCGAGTTCATCACGTTCGTGGCCCGCTGCATCGAGGACCCGATCGGCTTCTTCGCCGAGGTGTGAGCCGCCGAGCGCACAGCGGCAAGAGCCCGGGCGCGGGGTGCGCGGCGCGGCCCGAACCTCGGCGGGGCCCGGCCTGTCGCCGGCGAGCAGCAGCCTGGCTGACGGGCCGGGTGGACACCGCGGCTCAGCGGGACGGCGAGCGAGCGGGACCGGGCCGGCCGGTCGAGCCGGGGCTCAGCGGGAGGCGATTGCCCGAAGCCTCAGCGGGGCGTGTCGGCGGGGGTCTCCCCCGCCTCGGGCGCGGTGGGCTCGACGACCTCGCGGCGCTTCGTGCCGCGGCTCTTGAGCCACGCGATCACCATGGGGATGACGGAGAGCCCCACGAGCACGATCGCCCACAGGTCCACGTGCTCGCGGATGATGTCGATCGAGCCCAGGAAGTAGCCGGCGACGGAGAGCAGCGTGCCCCACAGGAGCGCGCCGGAGACGTTCCAGCCGATGAAGCGGCGATAGGGGTAGGCGGCGATGCCCGCGGCCAGCGGCGTGAACGTGCGCACGAACGGCACGAAGCGCGCCAGCACCAGGGAGGGGCCGCCGTGCTTGGCGAAGAACTGCTCGGCGGCGTGGAGGCGGGTGGTGTTGAGGATCTTCGCGTCGTCCTTGAAGAACCTGCGGCCGAAGCGCCTGCCCAGGAAGTAGCCCACCTGATCGCCCAGGATGGCGGCGGCCCAGACCACGACGATGAAGAGGAACAGGTTCACGCCCATGGCCGGGGCGAGCATCCCGCCCACGAACAGCAGCGAATCGCCGGGCAGGAACGGGAACAGCACGCCCGATTCGATGAAGACGATGAGCGCGACGACCGCGAGCATCCAGGGGCCGGCGCCCTCGAGGATGGGGGTCGGGTCGAGCAGCCCGGAGGCCTGCACGTCGAGGGCAGGTGAGACGTCGGCGGCCGCGGTGGCGAGCACATCGAGCATGTGTGAGGAGTCCTTTGGTCGGGGCGTCGCTTCCATGATGCCGGATGAGCCTGTGACTCGCCTGCACCGCGCTCAGGGGCGGGACCACGCCTCCCACAGCCGCGCGTAGAGCCCGCCGGCGGCGGCGAGGCGCTCGTGGGTGCCCTCCTCCGCGATCCGTCCGCCGTCCATGACGACGATCCGATCCGCGGCGGCGGCCTGGGAGAGCCGGTGGGCGATGACGATGCCGCCGCGCTCGCGCAGCACGGCGGCGGCCGCTGCGTCGAGGGCGCGGGCGCCGGCCGACCCCGCCTCGGCCGTGGCCTCGTCGAGCACGGCGAAGTCGGGGTCCGCGGCCTCGAGGCGAGCGAGCGCGAGCATCTGCTCCTGCATGGGGGTCAGCGGGTGCCCGGTGCCGCCCACCCGGGTCTCCGCCCCCTGCGGCAGGCGCGCCACCCAGCTCGCGGCGCCTACGGTGGCCAGGGCGGCCTCGAGGCGAGCGCGCGGGGCCTCCGGTGCGCCCACCGCCACGTTCTCCAGCACGGTGCCCTCGAACGTGTGCACCTCCTGGCTGACCATGGCGATGTGGCGACGCAGCCGCGCGGCGGGCAGGCGGCGCACGGGCACGCGCACCGGTTCGCGCGGCGTGCGGGAGGGGCCGGCCGGTGTGGGGGCGAATTCCAGCAGGGCCGTGCCGGAGGCGGGTTCGAGCGCGCCGATCGCCGCCTGGGCCACCGTCGTCTTGCCGGCTCCGCTGGGCCCGACGATCGCGACGACCTCGCCGGCGGACACCCGCAGCGAGACCCCGTCGACGGCCGGGCGCGCGCCGCCATAGTCGACGCAGATCCCCGACAGGACGAGGGCTGCAGGCGACCCCGCACCGCACCCCGCGCCCGGAGCAGCGGGGGGCTCGCCGTCGGCTGCGCCAGCGGAATCGCCGCCCGCACGGGTGGAAGAGCCACCGGCCGCGAGGCCGGAGGGCTCGGCACCGGCAGAACCCGAGGCACCGGGGACGCCGGGATCGGCATTCGCGGAACCACTGGAACACTGCGCGGCCGCGGGCGCGGTGGCGTCGGCGAGCTCGATGACTCCCACCATGCGCGTCAGCGACGCCCCGGCGGACTGCACCTCGTCGAAGAGGTCGACGACGACGCTGATGGGGTCGAACAGGCGGTGGAAGATGAGCGCCGCGGTCGCCACGGCGCCCGCGCTCGCCCAGCCGCCCGAGACCAGCGCGAACCCGGCCGCCAGGATCGCGGCCAGGGTGATGGCCTCCGCGCGGTTGTTGCGGGCCGCGGCCAGCGTGAGGAGCCGGAAGACGCCGATCGACAGGTCGCGGGCACGTGCCGACGCCGCGTCGATGCGCCGCAGCTCACCGGCGGCCGCGTCGTAGGCGCGCAGCGTCTCCACGCCGGTCAGCGCGCCGAGCATCCGCTGCGTGCGCACCCCGAACGCCTGCCTCTCCCGGCGGTACATGGGCGCCGAGCGCGGCAGGTACCAGCGCACGGTCAGGGCGTAGAGCGGCAGGGCGATGAGGCCCACGAGCGCCAGGCGCCAGTCCACGGCGGCCAGGCCCAGCGCCGCGACGACGACGGTCAGCCCCGCCTGCAGGAACATGGGCAGGACCTCGGAGGCGGACTCGGAGACCCGGTCGGAGTCCGCGGTGACGCGCGAGACCAGGTCACCGCGCCCGCTCGCCTCGATCCGGGCCGCATCCGCGCTCACCGCGGCGTCGAAGACCTGGATGCGCAGCTCCCCCACCGCGGGCTCGGCAAGCCGCCCCAGCCAGCGCTCGCTCAGCCAGGTGCCCGTGCCCGCGACGACCGCGGCCACCGCGATGAGCGCCGCCCCCACCACCACGGGCTCCAGCGCGGGGTGGGCGGTGAGGACGTCGACGAGGCGTCCCACGACGGCGGGGCCCACGAGGGCCGCGGCGGCGGCCAGCAGCCCGGTCATGGTGACACCCGCGAGCAGTGCGCGCCGCCCGCGCAGCAGCCGCCAGACCGCTGCGGCACTGGCCCGCCCGCTGGCCGCGGGGATGGCGCCGGGGGGAACCGGGGCACCAGCGGCCGGATCCGGTTCAGCCATGGGTCGCCTCCCCGGTGCCGAGGGCCGGCTGGAGCCGGGCGGGCAGCTCGACCACGTGCCCGGCGGCGGCGCGGAAGGCAGGCGAGGCGCTCAGCACGATCGTTGTGCGGCCCTCGCGCAGCCGCGCAACGGCGGCGGCGATCTGCCACTCCGTCACCGAGTCCACCGCCGAGGTGGGGTCGTCGAGGACGAGCACCGGCGGGTCCGCGTGCAGGGCGCGGGCCAGGGCGATGCGCTGGCGCTGGCCGCCGGAGAGGTTGCCTCCGCCCTCCGCGATGGTGTGCTCGAGCCCGGCGGGCACGAGGGTGAGGATGTCGGCCACTGCGGAGGCGCTCAGCACCTCGGCGGCGACCTCGGCGGTGATCTCGGCGGGCACCGGAGTCGCCACCTGCCCGCCGGCGCCGCCGCTCGGCTGTCCGCTCGGGCCGCCCTGAGCTCCCTGGGCGCCCTGGGTTCCATGGGCGCCCTGCGCGCCCTGCCCCTCGCTCGGCGCCGGGGCCAGCGTGATGTTCGAGCCGATCGTGCCCTCGAAGAGGTGGGCCGCGTGCGGGGCGGCGATGAGCTCGCCGCCCGCCACGGCCAGGGCCGCCGCGCACCGGCGCGCCAGCTCCGGGTCCGCGGCGTCGATGACGGTGAGCGCGCCGGCGGGCAGGGTGAGCTCGCCCGGGGGCTCGTGCTCACCCGGGGGTTCGGGCCCATCCGCGGCGGCGCGGTCATGCCCCTCCTCTTCGGCAGCGCTGTGCCCGTCCGCGGGCCCGACGCTCCCGTCGGCAGCCGTGGCGCTCCCGTCGGCGGCCGTGGCGCCGGCGCCGCCCCGCGCGGGGGTGAGCAGGGACGCGGG
>NZ_WWEQ01000024.1 GCF_009857845.1 Brevibacterium rongguiense
GGCCCCTCGGCCGCGGCCGAGGCCCCGGTGCCCGCTGCGCCGCGCGGACCGGCGGCCAGGTCCGGTGCGGCCCCGCGCTCGGTCTCGGCCCCGCGCTCTGCGAAATCCCCTCCGACCGCCGCGTCCGGGGCGGCGACGTCGAGGACGGAGGCGTACGGCGCGCCGGGCATGGGCTCGGGCCCCGGGTAGGCGGCGTGGGAGAAGTACTCGACGGCGCCGATCGCCTGGCCCAGGTTGTTCGAGAGCGCGAAGAACTCACCGGCGACGGTGATCTGGGTGGCGTGGGCGGCCATCGCCATGGCCTTGCGCCCCAGCACGGCGGAGACGTCCTGGGCGACCGCGATGGGCGCCTGCGCCGGGAAGTTCGCGGGCGCCGGGGCGGGGTCGAAGCCGGTGAGCTCGAACCCGGGCCGTGTCGGATCGAACGCGGCGGCCACGGCCTCGGCCGGGGTCTCGACGAAGAGCAGCGTGGGCTCGATGCGCCCGCGCAGGCCCGCGAGCGCGGCCACGACCGCCTCGTGGACGCGCCGGTGGTCCGGGTGGCCGTAGCCGCCATCGGCGGCGTACGTGATGACGAGGTGCGGGCGGATCTCCTCGACGACCGCGCGGATGAGCGCGGCGGGCGCCTCGGCGGGTGCGCGGCACAGGGCGCCGGGGGGCATGTGCCGCGGGGCCCGGGCGTGGCCATCGGGGCCCCACTCCATGCCGGAGTCCTCGAAGCGGCCGGCCACGGAGGCGAGGAAGCGGTGATCGGCCACCCCGAGCGCCGCCATCGCGCGGGCCAGCTCCCCCTCGCGGTGCGCGGCCAGGCCCGCGCGATCGCCCTCGAGGTGCTGGTGCGCGGCGCCGATCACCTCGCCGCCCTCCCCGCGCGAGGCGGTGAGCAGCGTGACCTGGGCGCCCGCGTCCACGAGCTGGGCCATCGTGCCGCCCGTCGTGATCGACTCGTCGTCCGGATGGGCGTGGACGAACAGCGCGCGCACCGGGCCGCTGCGGGCGGCAGCGCTCATGCGTTCTGGCGGCGGCGCGCGTTGAACAGCTTCTGGCGCTCCTTCGCGTCGAGCGCGACCTTGCGGATGCGCACGGCGCCGGGCGTGACCTCGACGCACTCGTCGTCGTTGGCGAACTCGAGGCTCTCCTCGAGCGTGAGCCTGCGCGGCGGCGTGAGGTTCTCGAAGGTGTCCGCCGTCGACGAGCGCATGTTCGTCAGCTTCTTCTCCTTCGTGATGTTGACGTCCATGTCATCGGCGCGCGAGTTCTCGCCCACGACCTGGCCCTCGTAGACCTCGCTGGTGGGCTCGACGAAGAACGTGCCGCGCTCCTGCAGGTTGATCATGGCGTAGGGGGTCACGACGCCGGCGCGGTCGGCGACCATGGAGCCCGCGGTGCGGAACTCGATCGCGCCGGCCCACGGGGCGTAGCCCGCGCTGATGGAGTTGGCGATGCCGGTGCCGCGGGTCTCGGTGAGGAAGCGGGTGCGGAAGCCGATGAGCCCGCGGGCGGGGACCTTGAACTCCATGCGCACCCAGCCGGTGCCGTGGTTCGACATGGTCTCCATGCTGCCCTTGCGCGCGGCCATGAGCTGGGTGACGGCGCCCAGGTGCTCCTCGGGGACGTCGATCGTCATGTGCTCCATGGGCTCGGAGAGGACTCCGTCGATCTCGCGGGTGACGACCTGCGGCTTGCCGACGGTGAGCTCGAAGCCCTCGCGGCGCATCTGCTCGACGAGGATGGCCAGTGCCAGCTCGCCGCGGCCCTGGACCTCCCACGCATCGGGGCGCTCGGTGGGCAGCACGCGCAGCGAGACGTTGCCCACGAGCTCCTGGTCGAGGCGGTCCTTGACCATGCGGGCCGTGACCTTCGTGTTCTTCTCCCGGCCGGCCAGCGGCGAGGTGTTGATGCCCACCGTCATGGAGATCGCGGGCTCGTCCACCGTGATGGGCGGCATGGGCTTGGGGTTCTCGAGGTCGGTGATCGTATCGCCGATCATGATCTCCGGGATGCCCGCGATCGCGACGATGTCGCCGGCCTTCGCGGACTCCGCGGGCACGCGCTTGAGGCCCTGCGTCTCGAGGAGCTCGGAGACCTTCGCCTGCGCGATCGTGCCGTCGGACTTCGCCCAGCCCACCTGGGCGCCCTTGCGCAGGGTGCCGCCGTAGATGCGCAGGAGCGCGAGGCGGCCCAGGAACGGCGAGGCGTCGAGGTTCGTCACGTGGGCCTGGAGGACGTCGTCGTCGTTGATCTCCGGGGCCGGGATGTGCTCGAGGATCGTGGCGAAGAGCGGCTCGAGGTTGTCATTGGCAGGCGCGTCGCCGTCGGCGGGCTGGGTCGTGGAGGCGGCACCCACCTTCGCGGCGGCGTAGACCGTGGGGACGTCGAGCACCGCGTCGACGTCGAGGTCCGGGTGGTCCTCGGAGAGGTCGCTGGCCAGGCCCAGGAGCAGGTCCTGGGTCTCCTCGACGACCTCGTCGATGCGCGCGTCGGGGCGGTCGGTCTTGTTGATGACGAGGATGACCGGCAGCTTCGCGGCCAGCGCCTTGCGCAGCACGAAGCGGGTCTGGGGCAGCGGGCCCTCGGAGGCGTCGACGAGGAGGACGACCCCGTCGACCATGGACAGGCCGCGCTCCACCTCGCCGCCGAAGTCGGCGTGGCCCGGGGTGTCGATGACGTTGATGACGATGGGCTGGTCCCCGGCCGAGGGGCCGTTGTAGAGCACCGAGGTGTTCTTCGCGAGGATCGTGATGCCCTTCTCGCGCTCCAGGTCGCCGGAGTCCATGACGCGGTCCGCGACCTCGCCGTGGTCGCCGAACACGCCCGTCTGGCGCAGCATGGCGTCCACGAGCGTGGTCTTGCCGTGGTCGACGTGCGCGACGATGGCCACGTTGCGGAGGTCGGAACGGCGCGAAGAATTGTCAGTCATCGATTCCCTTACTGGATGAGGCAGAGGCGGCGGGGCGCCGCGAAGACGGCGCGGCAGGCGCGCCCAACCCCACCAGTATAGGGGCCCGCCGGGATTCGCCCAGCCGGGCCCGCGCCGCCGCTGCCCCGCGCCTCAGCCGGCGAGGTCCTCGCTGGCCGCGACGAGCATCGCATCGCGCGCCTCGCGGCGGCGGCGCTGCTCGTCGGGGTCCGGCACGGGCACGGCCGCGATGAGCCGCTGGGTGTACGGGTGGACTGGGTGGGACACGATGTCGCTCGAGGGGCCCACCTCCACGAGGTAGCCGTGGCGCATGACCGCGATCCGGTTCGACAGCATCTCCACGACCGCGAGGTCGTGGGTGATGAAGAGGCTGGCGAAGCCGTACTCCTCCTGGAGCTGGCTGAACAGCGCCAGGACCTTCGCCTGGACGGAGACGTCGAGGGCGGAGGTCGGCTCGTCGGCGATGAGCAGGCGCGGCTTGAGCGCGAGCGCCCGGGCGATGCCGATGCGCTGGCGCTGGCCGCCGGAGAGCTCGTGCGGATAGCGGTTGCGCATGGAGGTGGGCAGCTCGACCGATTCGAGCAGGCCCTCCACCCGGGAGCTCAGCTCGGCGCCCTTGAGCCCGTCGTGGAGGTAGAGCGGCTCCCCGATGCTCTCGCCCACCGGCAGGCGGGGGTTGAGCGAGGAGCCGGGATCCTGGAAGACGATGCCCACATCGCGCCGGTACTGGCGCAGCTGCTTCGAGCTCATGCCCGTGATGTCGACGCCGTTGATCTCGATCGTGCCCTCGACGACGGGCAGCAGGCCCAGCGCCGCGCGGCCGATCGTCGTCTTGCCGGAGCCGGACTCGCCCACGAGGCCCACGACCTCGCCGGGGGCGATCGTGAGGTTGACGTGGTGGGCCGCCCGGAAGGCCGGCGTGCGGCCCACCTTCGGGTACTCCACCGCGGCGTCGGTCAGCCGCAGGGCGGGCTCGCCCGTCAGCTCGGCCTCCGAGCCCGGGTGGTAGATCGTCTCCGTCGAGTCAAGCGAGACGGACGCCGGGCGCCACGCCTGACCGCCGGATGCTCCGGGCTCGCCTGCGGCGTGGGAGCCCTCCGCAGTGGGGGCCGCGGTTCCAGCGGCTCCGCCCGCGGCGGCCGAGGCGCCCGAGGCGGGGGCATCCGCGGGGCCCTCGCCGCGCTCGGCGGCCAGCGTCTGGGCGACGACCTCGACGTCCTCGGCACTCGAGCCGAACGTCGTCTCGCTGCCACCGCCCAGGTGGGGCACGGAGGCCAGCAGCTGCTTCGTGTAGTCGTGCTGCGGGTCGCCGAAGATCTGCGCGGCGGTGCCGGCCTCCACGGCGCGCCCGTTGCGCATGACGAGGATGTAGTCGGCCATGTCCGCCACCACGCCCATGTCGTGGGTGATGAGGATGATGCCCGAGTCGATCCGCTCGCGCAGGTCGCGCATGAGCTTGAGGATCTCCGCCTGGACCGTGACGTCGAGGGCCGTTGTGGGCTCGTCGGCGATGAGCAGGTGGGGATCGCAGGCGAGCGCCTGGGCGATCATGATGCGCTGGCGCTGGCCGCCGGAGAGCTGGTGGGGGAAATGGTCGAAGCGGCGCTCGTAGTCCGGGATCTCGACGAGCCGCATGAGCTCGAGCGCGCGCTCCTTGGCCTCCGCCGGGCCCACGTTGAAGTGGGTGCGCAGCGTCTCGACGATCTGGAAGCCCACGGTGTATACCGGGTTGAGCGCGGTCATGGGCTCCTGGAAGATCACGGAGATCTCCTTGCCCCGGATGCCGCGCATCTGCTCCTGGGGCATCCCGATGAGCTCCCGGTCGCCCAGCTTGGCCGAGCCGCTGGCGCGCCCGTTGGGCGGCAGCAGCCCGATGAGCGACATCGACGACTGGGACTTCCCGGACCCGGACTCACCCACGATCGCCAGCACCTCGCCGGCATGGAGCGTGTAGTCGAGGTCCTCGGCGGCGGTGAACCACTCGTCGCCCACCCAGAACCGCACGCCCAGGCCGCGGACGGTGAGGATCGGCTTCTTGCCGCCGGCGCCGGACTGTGCGCCAGTGCTGCCCTGTGCGCCAGTGCTGCCCTGCGCGCCGGTGCTGCCCTGCGCGTTCTCTGCCGTGCTCACTGGCCGTCCTTCCGCTCGTCGTCGATGCTCCGGCGCCGCTCGCCGCGCGTGCTGCCGTCTCCCGTGCCGCCGGGCGTGAACGGGCCCGCGAGGTTCGCGGAGCTCGCCAGCAGGCGGTCGGCCCTGGCCATCTTGCGGGCCGAGGGGATCTTGCGCTGGCGCGGGTCGAAGGCATCGCGCAGGCCGTCGCCGATGAAGTTCACCGCGAGCGCCACGATGATGATGAACAGGCCGGGCCACCAGAACAGCCAGGGGCGGGTGGCGAACGAGCCCTGGTATTCGTTGATGAGCTGGCCAAGCGAGACGTCCGGGGCGTGGACACCGAAGCCCAGGAAGCTCAGCGCCGTCTCCAGCACGATCGCCTGGCTCATCATGAGCGTCGTGTTGACGATGACGACGCCCATGGCGTTGGGCAGCATGTGCTTGAACATGATCCGGAAGTCGCTGGCCCCGGCCACGCGGGCCGAGTCGACGAACTCCCGCTCGCGCAGGGAGAGGAAGTCGCCGCGCACGAGACGTGCCAGGGTGGGCCACAGGATGAGGCCCAGCACGAACGCCAGCAGCGGCGGGTTGGCGAGGTGGCCGGCGAGCACGCCGAGGATCGCGCCCACGACGATCGTGGGCAGCATGATGAAGCCGTCGGTCACGCGCATGAGCGCGTTGTCGACCCAGCCGCGGTAGTAGCCGGCCAGCGCGCCCACGACGACGCCGACGACGAGCAGGGTGGCGCCCATGATGAGCATCATGAGGATCGACACCTGCACGCCCTTGAGCACGCGAGCGAAGTTGTCGCGGCCGATGTCGTCCTGGCCGAACGGGTGCTCGCCCAGCGAGAACGGGTTGGACAGGTGCCACGTGGGCGCGCCGCCGTTCATGACGTCGGAGCTGTTGTAGAAGTTGTACTTCCACCAGCCCGGGATCGGGCCCATGCCCACCGCGGTGAAGGAGAAGACGATGACGATGATGAGCAGCACCAGGCTGATCATCGCGCCCTGGTGGCGGAGGAACTTGCGCAGGACGATCTGGCCCTGCGACATCCCCGCGGTCTCGCGGCCCTCGATCGAGCCGCTCGTGTCCGGCAGTGCGCCCTCGCTGACGGAGGGGTCCTGAAGTGGTGCGCTCATGCTGTCACCCGAATTCTGGGATCGAGGATTCCGTAGACGAAGTCGGCCACGACGTTCGCGAGGATGGATAGGATGCCGACGATGAGGATGTAGGCCATGATCGGGTCGATATCGGCCTGGTGCAGGCCGTCGGCGAACATCTTGCCCATCCCCGACCAGCCGAAGACGGTCTCGGTCATGACCGCGCCGCCGATGATCGTCATGAGGTCGACGGGCACGACCGCCGCGAGCGGCAGCAGCGCATTGCGCATCGCGTGACGCATGATGACCGTGCGCTCGCTCAGGCCCTTGGCCCGTGCGGTGCGGATGTAGTCCTGGTTCATCACCTCGAGCATCGACCCGCGCGTATAGCGCGTGTACGTGGCGAACGAAATGAGGATGAGGGCGATCGACGGCAGGATGAGGTGGGTGTAGTTGTCCACCGTGTGGATCCAGAAGTTGCCCTCGAGGCCCGGCTCCCCCGCGCCGATCGTACGGATGGGGCGCCCGGAGATCTGCGACATCTTCGAGTACTTCGCCCAGTACTGCATGGCCTGGTCGATGAAGATGACGACGCCGGCGATGAGGGCGACGATGCCCGCCGTGCGGGCCGACTGCCACTTGTCCGGCCCGCCGAAGGCCAGGCCGATGCCCACGCCCACCGCGATCGCGAGGATCGTCAGGAGGGCGATGAGCCACACCGTGGGGTTGTAGAAGTGATAAAACCACTGCATCCCGTAGTAGACGGCGCCGCCCATGACCACGGCCGTGGTGAGGGCCGCATAGAGGGAGCGGCGGTTGTTCAGGCCCGTCGACAGGTGGGTGACGAGGACGGCGGCGCCTAGCGCGATGACGAGCGAGCCCACGAGCCCCAGGCCGGGGTGCTGCAGCCAGCCCGAGGTGAAGACGTAGGTGAGCGCCGCGAACGTGATGACCGTGGCCGCCGCGAGGTTGATGAGCCGCCGGCGCAGCGAGCCCGCCATCGCGCCCATCCAGAACAGCCCCGCGGCGATCGAGATGACGATGATGAGCGGCCAGTTGGGCCGGGGGTGCTGGAGGTAGTTGTTGAAGCTGATGGAGCCGTACTGCTTGAGGAGCACGGCCACCCAGAACACCGGCAGCGAGTACATGAGGAACGTGACGAACGTGATGACGTAGTCGAACGTCGTGTACTGCCGCAGCGCGGAGATGAGGCCCACGACCACGCCGATGAGGATCGCGACGATCGTCGCGGCGAAGACGAGCTTGAGCGAGGTGCCCACGGCGCCGGGAAGCATGTCGAGGACCGTCTGGTGGGTCTTCCACGATGAGCCCAGGTTGCAGCGGCCGATGAAGCAGCCGCCCACGCCGCCCAGCCACCACAGGTAGCGCAGCGGCGAGGGCACGTCGAGGTGGAGCTGCTGGGTCCGCGCCGCCATGTCGGCCTCCTTGTTCGGAGACGTCGAGGTGCGCAGCTCCTGCAGGGGGTCGATGGCGAGGTCGGTGAGCACGTAGAGCAGGAACGTCACGACGATGAGGACGAGCACCGACGACGCGATCCGCTTGGCGAGGAATTTGATCATAGGGATTCTCTCTGACACGCCTCAGGCGGGGCGGCCCGCAGGCCGCCCCGCCCAACGCGGGGACGATGAGTCACGCAGCTCCGCTTCGCCTTACTGCATCTTCCACTCGTAGTAGTTCCAGAACAGGGTGGGGGCAACCGTGATGTTGTCGATGCCCGAGAGCTGCTCGCGGTACGAGGTGATCGACGGGAACTGGAAGAGCGTGATGCCGAAGGCGTCGTCGACGAGATGCTTCTCGATCTGGCCCTCGAGCTCCGCCTGCTTGCCCGTATCGAGCTCCTGGCCGAGCTGATCGTAGAGCTTGTCGACGTCCTTGTTCGAGTACTTGCCGAAGTTGTTCTGTCCGGTTGACGTGAAGTTGGCCTCCGACTCCGTCACCGTCGTCGAAGTCGACTGCCAGCCGAACAGCGAGGCATCGTAGCGGCTCGTGTCGGGCAGGTGCTCGCTCCACTGCGCGTCGCCGCCGTCGACGACCTCGAAGCCCGCCTGGTCGCCGGCCTCCTTGATGAGCTGGAACTCCTGCTGGCGGCGCGCATTGTCCTTCGCGTACATGACGCGCACCTTGGGCTTCGAGGCGCTGGCCTCCTGGAGCAGCTTCTTGGCCCCCTCGAGGTCCTGCTGACCGTACATCTGCTCGATGCCGTTTTCCTTGACGATTTGGTCGTAGCTCGGCGAGCCCGGGACCTGGATGAAGGAGTTGCGGACCTTCGCGGAGTCGTTGAGCGGCTTGATGATGTCGTTGACGATCTTCTCGCGCGGCATCGCCTTGAGGAACGCCTGGCGGACCTTCTTGGCCTTCGCGGCGTCCCCGCCATAGGTCTTCGGGTCGAAGGGCCCGCCGTTGGCCATCGCCAGGTCGACGTGCTCGTAGGTCGCGTCGTCGCCGGTGTCCGTCTTGACGCCGTCGATCCCCTGGACCTGCTTGAGGATGTCCGCGGTGGCCTGCGGCTGGATCGCGTCGACCTCGCCGTTCTGCAGCGCCTGGACCGCGGCGGTCGGGTCCTCGTTGTAGCGAACCGTGACCTTCTTGATATTGGGCTTGCGGTCACCCTCGTAGTTGTCCCGGCGCGTCAGGGTGACGTACTGGTTCTCCTTGTACTCGGTCATCTCGTAGGGGCCGGTGGTGACGAGGAGGTCCTTGTCGCTGGGCAGCTTCGTGAAGTCGAAGCCGGTGTTCCACGTGTTCGCGATCTTCGTCAGCGACTTGTTGTCCTTGTCCTTGAACGCCTTGAGGACCGCGTCGTTGCCCTTCTGGGCGTCGTCGGTGCCCAGGGCCTTCTTCGCGACGATGTGCGCGGGCAGGCCGCCATCCGTGAGAGCCAGGTTCGCCTCCCAGTCCGCGAACGGCTTCGGGTAGCTGAAGGTCACTTCCTTGTTGTCCGAGCTGATTTCCGGGAAGTCCTTGATCCGCGCCACCTGGGGGTCCGCAGCATTGAAGACGACGTTCTCGCCCTTCTGCTTCTTGACGTTGCCCTCGTCGTCAGACGCCTTGTCCGCATCCTTCGTGTTGAAGTTCCCGCTACGAGCACCCCAGGCCAGCACGAGGTCCGCCGCCGAGTACGGCGTGCCGTCGGACCACTTGGCCTTGTCGCCGATCGTGTACTTGACCTTCAGCGGGTCGTCCGAGACCTTCTCGATCTTGCCGAAGCCCTCGTTCTCCTGAAGCTTCAGATCCGGGTCGTAGTACTTGAAGGAGTCGTTCATCATGTACACGAGATTCGAGTTCGCCGTGGCGTTGCCGGTGTTGGACTCATTGTTCATCGAGAAGAACGGCTGGTTCCACATGACCTTGACTTCGGCGTCCTGGTTGCCCGAGCCGCCCTCATCCGACGAGTCGGCGCCGTTGTTGGGGCTGCAGGCGGACAGCAGCATAGCCGTGGCGAGCACTCCGGCTCCGGCGGTGAGGAGGTGCTTCTTCACGTGTTCTCCATTCGTCAGGACGCGCGGACTGCGCAGTCCGCGGTGGAAGTCGTTCCGGCGCCCGCGCGCCTCCCAGAATGGGAAAACCGTGAACGCCTCATGCATGTTGCATGGACTGCCCATAACGGTAAGCCCTGGGGACGTGACCGGGTCCACACTCTGGACGTTGTGACCCGATTGTTACCAAGCGTGCTTGAGGCGCGCACATCGCGGGCCGGCAGCGGCCCCACTAGACTCAGCCGCATGTCAGAGCACCCGGTGTACGAGCCGACGGGCGGGCCCCGCGCCGCGCCCGAGGCCGTTCGCACGCACCGCGCGCGGGTGCTGGCGGTCGGGGCGGGCGCGGTGGCGGCTGTCGTCGCAATCGCGCTGTTACTCAGCGTCCCGCTCCCCCGCGCCCTGGCCCTCCTGGGCTTCCCCATCCTCGTCGGAGTCCTCGCCTGGGCGCTCTACTGGCGTCCCCGGGTGGAACTCGACCCGGACGCACTCACTTTCGTCGACGTCGTGCGCACCGCCCGGATCCCCTGGGCCGAGGTGCGCGACTTCGATGTGCGCTTCGGGCTGCGGGTGAACACGGTGGGCGGGCGAGCGCTCGCCGCGTGGGCGCTGCCGGCCGCCGGCCGGCGCGCGGTTGCCCGCGGCTCCGAGGCGAACGCCGGCGCGGGCGGGGCCGGTGGGCAGTCCGCGCCCGCCCCCATTCCCACCGGCCGGAGCCTGCGCGGCGAGCTGCGGCCGCACATGCCGCCCAGCCTGCAGCGCGTCCTCGACTACCGCCGCCTCGCGGCGTCCGGCGCCGCGCCTCGGGCGCAGGGCATCGAGACGCACTGGCACTGGGGCACCCTTGCCGCCTTCGCGGCCGCGCTGGCGTGGGCGGGGATCGCGCTCAGCGCCGTCTGAGGACGCGGGCGCGCCGGCTCACCAGCCGCGCTCGCGCCACTGCGCCAGGTGCGGGCGCTCGGCGCCCAGCGTCGTGCCCTCCCCGTGGCCGGGCAGCACCGTCACGGCGTCGTCCAGCCGGGCGAAGACCCGGTCCCCCAGGTCGTCCATGAGCGAGGCGAAGTCCGCCTCGCTCCACGTCTTGCCGGGCCCGCCCGGGAACAGCGAGTCGCCGGAGAAGAGCACCTCCCTGCCCGAGGAGTCGCGCAGGAGGAACGCGATGGAGCCCGGCGTGTGCCCGCGCAGGGCGATCGCCTCGAGCGAGAAGCCGTCGAAGTCGAGCACCTCGGCGTGGTTGACCGGCACGTCGATGACCGCCCCGGTCTCCGCCTCGATCGCCTCCGCATCCGCGGCGCCGGCGTACGCGGTGACTCCCTCGCCGGCGACCTCCGCGAGCGCGCGCACGTGGTCCCAGTGGCGATGGGTCGTGAGCACCGCGGTGAGCGGCCGGCCGGAGCCCGCGGCGATGAGGTCCGCGATCGCGTCCGCGTCATCGGCGGCGTCGATGAGGACCTGCTGCCCGGAGGCGTTCGCGGTGATGAGGTAGACGTTGTTGGCCATGTCGGACACGGAGATCCAGCGGATCGTGACGTCGGCGAGTTCGAGCTGTTCCATGCTTCCTCCGGTGGGGTCCCGGCGCGTCGCTGCGCGGGGCTCGGGGCGTGGGCCGCGGCAGGCACCGCGTGGATCCCCGGGCGCCGCTGCCGCAGGCTTCACCCTAGCGCGCGGATGTGACAGCCTGGGGGCAGGCGCGCAGCCGCGCCGCGGACGAGGGAGCCGTACCCGCCCAGCGCAAAGACGGCCGGAAGGCAGACATGCTGTGGTTCGTCCTCATCCTCTCCGGGCTCGGTGAGCCCCTGTGGGCCCTGGCCCTCGCGCTGCGCGGCCGCCAGCTTCTGCTGCGTGCGGGGCTCTTCCTCGTGGGCGCCGGCGTCTCCATGGGCGGGCTCGCCTGGGCGCTGAGCGCCATCCCCGTCTCCGTCGGCTACGCGGTCTGGGTGGGCGTGGGCGCCGCCGCGACCTTCGGCCTCAGCGTGGCGCGCGGCCAGGACCGCCTCACGCTGCTGCGCGCGGGGTTGGTCGTCATGCTGCTGGGCGGCGTCGTCGGGCTCAAGGCGGTGAGCTGATGGGCCGGCGCGAGCGCCCGGCCGCCGGGGCGCGCGGCCGCATCGGCGCACTGGCGCGCAGCCGTCCCGCGGTGCTCGCGGTCCTCGTGCTCGCCGCCGCGTGCGAGGCGGTCTGGGCCCACGCGCTCGGCGGCGGGCTGCGCTCCGCGACGGCCGGGATCGCGTTCGGCTGCGCGCTCTTCGCCTCCTTCGCGGGCCTGGCCTGGGCGATGCGCACCATTCCCATGGGGACCGCCTACGCGATGTGGACCGGCCTGGGCGCCGCGCTCACCGCCGCGTGGGGCTTTGCGGACGGCGAGCCGTTCTCCTTCGGCAGGGCGGCGGGCATCGCCGTCATCGTCGTGGCGGTGGCCGGCCTCCAGCTCACCGCCGGCCGCGGGGCGGGGCCTCGGGAGGCCCGTGCAGCAGGCGGTCGGGCAGCGCCCCACCGTGACACAGCACCCGGCGATGACGCAGCACCCCACCGTGACGCAGCGCTGCGAAGTGGCAAAGCACCTCACGGTGCAGCAGCACCCGGCGCCGAGGCACCGGACCAGCACGGCCCGGACACGGCCTGAGGCGGCACTGCCGTCAGGGCCGCCGCAGCCTCACCACGCGCCGCGCGTGTACTGCGGCGGGTACGGGGCGGCGCGCCAGTCGAGGCCAAGCTCGTGGGCAGCCCGCTGGGGCCACGAGGGCTCGCGGAGCGCCGCGCGCGCCAGGAGGACCACGTCTGCCTCGCCCGTGACGAGCAGCGTTTCCGCCTGCTGGGGGCTCGTGATGAGCCCCACCGCACCCACCGCGGCGCCCGCGGCGGCGATCTCCCCGGCCAGTGGGACCTGATAGCCGGGGCCCACGGGGATGTCGGCGGGGACGTTGCCGCCGGAGGAGACGTCGACGAGGTCGACCCCGGCTTCCTGCATGAGGACGCTGAGCTCGACGGCCTCGTCGATGCCGAAGCCGCCGTCGACCCATTCGCTCGCGGAGATCCGCACGAGCACGGGCACGTCGTCGCCGACGGCCTCCCGCACTGCCGCGATGACCTCGAAGAGCAGGCGCGAGCGGCCGGCGAGGTCCCCGCCGTAGGCATCGGCCCGGCGGTTCGACAGCGGGGAGAGGAACTGGTGGAGCAGGTAGCCGTGGGCGGCGTGGATCTCCACGGTGTCGAAGCCGGCCCGCATCGCTCGGCGCGCGCCGGCGGCGAACGCGGCCACGACCTCGGCGATCCCGGCCGCGTCCAGCTCGGCCGGCTCCGCCAGCCCCGGGTAGGCGACGGTGCTGGGACCAACAGACTGCCAGCCGCCCTCCGCGGCGGGGACCGTGCCCGTGGGCTCGCCTGCGAACGGCCGATAGGTGCTGGCCTTGCGCCCGGCGTGGGCGAGCTGCACCCCGATCGCGGCCCCCTGCCCGTGGACGAAGTCGACGATCCGGGCCCACGCGCCGGCCTGCTCGTCGTTCCAGATGCCCGCGTCCTGCGGGGAGATCCGCCCCTCGGGCGCGACGGCGGACGCCTCCGTGATGATGAGGCCGAAGCCGCCCTGGGCGCGGGCGCCCAGGTGCACGAGGTGCCAGTCGCCGGGCATGCCGTCGCGGGCCTCGCACGAGTACTGGCACATGGCGGCGAGCCACGCGCGGTTGCGCACGCTCAGGCCGCGCAGGGCGATGGGCTCGAACAGGCGGGGTGCGGTGGGCATGGGGCGTCCTCTCGAGGGTGCGGCGGCGGGCCGCGGTGGGTCGGCGGAACCGCGCGAGGCGGTGGTGACGTGCAGCGGTTCAGTCGTGGGCTGCGAGGTGGCGCTCGAGGCGCTCGGCGACGAGCTCCGGGTGCTCGACCATGACGAGGTGAGCCGCATCCGGGATGACGGCGAAGGAGGCTCCCTCGACCCGGGCCGCGAGCGCCTCCATGTCCTCGGGCGTGTTGCCCAGGTCCTGCGCGCCGGCGAGGAAGAGCGCGGGCGCGGCGATCGACTCGACGCGGGCGTCCGCATCGAAGCGGGCGAGCGCCCGGCAGCAGGCGATGTAGGCGCGGTCGTCGGTGCGGCGCAGCATCTCGAGCACCATGGGACCGGCGGCGATGTCCTCGTCGACGAAGCCCGCGGCGAACCAGCGGTCCGCGGTGTCCGGGATGAGGGAGCCGGTGCCGTCGGCGGCGACGTCGGCGATCCGCGCCTCCCATGCCTCGGGGGTGCCGAAGCGGGGGCCCGCACACAGCACGCTCAGGGAGGCGAGGCGGTGCGCGTGCTCGGCGCCGAGCACCAGGCCGGCGCCGCCGGAGATCGAGCACCCGGCGTAGTGGAAGCGCTCGCGGCCCAGCTCGTCCGCGACGGCCACGGCCCCGGCGGCGATGTCCTCGACGGTCAGCGAGTCCGGCACCCGGTCCGCGCGCGCGGCGTCCTGGCCGTGGCCGGGCAGGTCGAGCAGGGCGACCGTGTAGTCGTCGGCGAAGCGGTAGGCGACGCCTGCCCACACCTCCGCCGAGGTGCCCAGCGGCGGGCCGAGGACCAGCAGCGGGGCTTCGGGGGCGGGTTCGTTGACGAGCGTGTAGGCGGGCATGGCCCCACTCTAGCGACGGCGGCGGCTCCGGCGACGGCGGCGGCCGGTGCGCTGAGGTGCCGCGGGCCCACTGCCACCGAGCTCGCCTACGCCAGCGTGCCGCCTGATTCGGCCAGGTAGCAGCGCGGGCACAACGACTCGTAGGCCACGTCGAGGCCGTCGATGGCGACCTGGTCACCGGCGAAGACGAATCGCCCGTCCACTCGGCGGCCGTTGAACATGGCCTTGCGCCCGCACCGGCAGATGGTCTTGAGCTCCTCGAGCGTGTGGGCGATCTCGAGCAGCCGGGCCGAACCCGGGAACGCCCGGGTCCGGAAGTCGGTGCGGATCCCGTAGCACATGACGGGCACGCGGCGCAGGGTGGCGATCCGCATGAGGCCGTCCACCTGCGCCGGGGTGAGGAACTGCGCCTCGTCGATGAGGAGGCAGGCGACGGGCGCCACCGGCACGTCGAGGCTCTCGAGGAGGGCATCGTGGTCGACGTAGCCCGCGACGTCGGCGAACAGCTCCTCGACATCGGCCTGCGCGCCGATGAGGAAGTCCGCGGTGCGCGCCACCCCGAGGCGCGAGACGACCTCCGCCGCGCCCTTCGTGTCGATCGCGGGCTTGGCGAGCAGCACGCGCTGCCCGCGCTCCTCGTAGTTGAACGCCGCCTGCAGCAGCGCCGTCGACTTCCCCGAATTCATCGCCCCGTACCGGAAGTACAGCTTGGCCACCGGCGGCTCCCTCCCCGCGCCGTGCGCGGACTCACAGTGTGCGCCTCACCACTGACCGCGGGGCTCGGCGGCTGCGCGCCCCGGAGGCACGTGCGCTCCCGGGCCGCGGGCCCGCTCGATCCTACCGGCCCGCCGCCGGGCCGGCCCACGCAGCCGGTCCCGCCCGCGGCCGCCCGCCCCGCGCGTCCGCGGACTGGGACCGGGGCGGGCGGCGAGTAATAGACTGGGCGGCGGAATCACCAAGTCCTCACCCAACAGATCTGGAGTGGTCACCCCCATGGCGAAGATCATGTACACCCGCACCGACGAGGCGCCGCTCATGGCGACGCACTCGCTCAAGCCCATCCTCGAGGCCTTCGCCACCACCGCCGGCGTCGAGGTCGAGACCCGCGACATCTCCCTGGCCGCCCGCATCCTCGCCCAGTTCCCCGACTACCTGCCCCAGGACCGCCAGCAGGACGATGCGCTGGCGGAGCTCGGCGAGCTCACGCAGAGCCCCGAGGCCAACATCATCAAGCTGCCCAACATCTCCGCCTCCGTGCCGCAGCTCAAGGCCGCGGTCAAGGAGCTCCAGGGCCAGGGCTACGCGATCCCCGACTACCCGGACGAGCCCAAGACGGACGAGGAGAAGGACGCCCGCGCGCGCTACGACAGGGTCAAGGGCTCCGCGGTCAACCCCGTGCTGCGCGAGGGCAACTCGGACCGCCGCGCGCCCAAGGCCGTGAAGAACTTCGCCAAGGCCCACCCGCACTCGATGGGCGAGTGGTCGAAGGACTCGCAGACGCAGGTGGCCACGATGGGCCACGACGACTTCCGCACGAACGAGCAGTCCGTCGTCATGGACGCCGACGACACGCTCCAGATCCGGCTCGTCACCGACCACGGCACGACCGTGCTCAAGGAGTCGCTGCCCGTCCTCGCCGGTGAAGTCGTCGATGCGACGTTCATCAGCGCGAAGGCCCTCGACGCGTTCCTCACGGAGCAGATCGCCGCCGCCAAGGAGGCCGGCGTGCTCTTCTCCGTCCACCTCAAGGCCACGATGATGAAGGTCTCCGACCCCATCCTCTTCGGCCACGTCATCAAGGCGTTCTTCCCGGAGGTCTTCGACCGCTACGGCGAGCAGCTCTATGCCGCGGGGCTCACCCCGGACAACGGCCTGGCCGGCATCCTCGCGGGCCTCGACGCCCTCGATCCGGAGGTCGCCGCGGGCGTGAAGGAGGGCATCGAGAAGGGCCTCGCCGACGGCCCCGAGCTCGCGATGGTCAACTCCGACAAGGGCATCTCGAACCTCGCGGTGCCCTCCGACGTCATCGTCGATGCCTCGATGCCGGCGATGATCCGCATCGGCGGCAAGATGTGGGGCCCGGACGGCAAGGAGGCGGACACGCTGGCCGTCATCCCCGACTCCAGCTACGCCGGCATCTACGCGGCCACCGTCGAGGACTGCAAGGCCAACGGCGCGTTCGACCCCTCGACCATGGGCTCGGTGCCCAACGTGGGGCTCATGGCGCAGAAGGCCGAGGAGTACGGCAGCCACGACAAGACGTTCGAGATCCACGAGGACGGCACGGTCGAGGTCGTCAACGCGGCCGGCGACGTGCTCATGAGCCACGCCGTGGAGCCCGGTGACATCTGGCGCGCCTGCCAGACGAAGGACGTGCCGATCCGCGACTGGGTGAAGCTCGCCGTGACCCGCGCGCGCCTGTCCGAGACCCCCGCGGTGTTCTGGCTCGACGAGACCCGCGCGCACGACCGCAACCTCATCGCGAAGGTCGAGGAGTACCTGGGCGAGCACGACACGAACGGCCTCGACATCCGGATCATGGACCCGGTGGCCGCCACGAAGCTCTCCCTTGAGCGCATCCGCCGCGGGGAGGACACGATCTCCGTGACGGGCAACGTGCTGCGCGACTACAACACGGACCTCTTCCCCATCCTCGAGCTGGGCACCAGCGCGAAGATGCTCTCCGTCGTCCCGCTCATCGCCGGCGGTGGCCTGTTCGAGACGGGAGCGGGCGGTTCGGCGCCCAAGCACGTCCAGCAGCTGCTCGAGGAGAACCACCTGCGGTGGGACTCCCTGGGCGAGTTCTTCGCGATCGCGGAGAGCCTGCGCCACCTGCTCAACACGGAGGACAACAAGCGCGCCGGCGTGCTCGCCGCGGCGCTCGACGAGGCCACGGGCACCTTCCTCAACGAGAACCGCTCCCCCTCGCGCACGGTCGGCGAGATCGACAACCGCGGCTCGCACTTCTACCTGGCCCTCTACTGGGCCGAGGAGCTGGCCAAGCAGACCGAGGACGCGGAGCTCGCCGAGGCGTTCGCCGAGGTCGCCAAGCGCCTGCGGGAGAACGAGGACACGATCACCGCCGAGCTCCTGGGCGTCCAGGGATCGCCCGTGGAGCTGGGCGGCTACTACGAGCCGGACACGGAGAAGGTCAACGCGGTCATGCGGCCGTCGAAGACCCTCAACGAGATCATCGGCACGCTCGCGAAGGAAGACGTGTGAGCCGTCCCGACGACGCGATCTCCGGCGACGACGCGCTGGCCGAACTCGACGCGCTCGATGCGCGCGAGTCCGGCGGCGCGCCCCGCACGGGCGAGCCCGCACGGCGCGGCGGCGCACCGGCGCCGCGGCCGCGCGGTGAGGCGGCGCCCCGCGTGCGCTCCTCGCCGATCTCCACGGGCATGTGGATCGCGCTCATCATCAGCGCGCTGCTGCTCGTCCTGCTGCTCGTGTTCGTGCTGCAGAACAACGTGCCGGCGAACATCCACTTCCTGGGCTGGTCCTTCACGCTGCCGCTGGGCGCCGCGATCCTCTTCGCCGCGATCGCGGGCGTGCTGCTGGCCGGGGCGATCGGCTCGGCGCGCATGTTCCTCGTGGGCCGCCGCCGCAAGCGCGCGGCCCAGGCCCAGGCCGGGGCCGCGGCGCGGCCCGGCCGCTGAGCCGAGGCGCTGGGCCCCGCCCGCGCTAGGCCCCCAGCAGCTCCATGAGCTCGCGGGCCACGGCCCGCCCGGCCCGGTTGGCCCCGATCGTCGAGGCGGTGGGGCCGTAGCCGGGCAGGTGGATCCGGTGATCGCGGGCCACCCGGGTGGCGAGCCTGCCGTCCATGCGCACCCCGCCGCCGGGCTCGCGCTGGCGCAGAGGCGCCAGGTGGTCGAGCCGGAAGCGGAAGCCGGTGCACCACAGGATCGCGTCGAAGGCCTCGGTCTGTCCCGGCCGAGCATCGCCGGGCCCCTGCACGACGCCGGCCCCCGTGAGCGCTGCGAACATGGGCCGGGCGGTGAGGATGCCGGCCGCGCGCGCCGCGCGCAGGCCCGGGGTGAGCGGCAGTGCGGTGTTCGAGACCACGGAGCCGGGCCGTTCACCGCGGCGCACCCGCTCCTCGACGCGCGCGATGACCGCGTGGCCGAGCTCCGGGGTGAACTCCCGGTCCGTGAACTCCGGCGGCCGGCGGGTGAACCAGGCGACCTCGGCCACCTGGGCGATCTCCTGGAGCAGCTGCACCGCGGAGATCCCCCCGCCCACGACCGCCACCCGCTGCCCGGCGAACTCGCCCGGTGAGCGGTAGTCGTGCGTGTGCAGCTGCCGCCCGCCGAACGCCGCTGCGCCCGGGTAGTAGGGCACATAGGGCCGATCCCACGTGCCCGTGGCGCTCACCACCGCGTCCGCGCGCAGTGCGCCCGGCCCGGCCGGAGTGCGCAGCTCCAGGCGCAGCGCGCCCGCGTCCTCGCGCACCCGGTCCACGCTGACCGGCCGGTGAGCGCGCAGGCCCAGCCGCTCCTCGTAGGCGGCGTAATAGGCGGGCACCGCCGCCGAGGCGCGGATCGAGTCCGCCGCGATGCCCGCCTGCGCCATGGGCAGGCCCGGCAGGTCGTTGATGCGGTTGACGTTGGACAGCGTGAGGCTGGGCCAGCGGTGCTGCCAGGCCCCGCCGGGCGCCGGATTCTCGTCGAGCAGCGCGAAGTCCCGGCCCGACTCCAGGCCCCTGCGCTGCAGGTGGTAGGCCGCGGACAGCCCGGCCTGCCCCGCGCCGATGACGGCGACCCGCACGGCATCCGGAAGCGGTGCGGCACCGCCACTGGCCACGGGGCGCGGCGGGCCGTCCTGCTGCGCGCGGCTCATCCGCGCCACCCGCTCTTGCACAGGGCTTGGTACCGTGAGCCCCGATCAACGCCCCCATGGGCCGCCCGCCTCACCGGGCGCCTGCCGAAAGGAGTCGCCGTGTACCTCATCGTCGTTCGCTTCCCCGTCAAGCCGGAGTATGCGCAGGCGTGGCCCGAGCTGTCCGCGGCGTTCACCCGGGCCACCCGCGCGGAGCCGGGCAACCTGTGGTTCGACTGGTCGCGCAGCCTGGACGATCCGAGCGAATACGTGCTCGTCGAGGGCTTCGCCGACGACGAGGCGGCCGCGGCGCACGTGAGCAGCGCGCACTTCGCGACGATGCAGGACGAGTTCCCGCAGTACCTCGTGGCCACACCGCGCATCATCTCCCGCAAGGTCGAGGGCAATGACTGGGAGGAGATGGGCGAGCTCTCCGTGGGGTGACGCCTCACGGTGCGCCCGCCTCCCCGTGGGCCCCCGGGCCGGTCCCGCTCACGTCGATGTGGGAGCTCAGCTGCGCATCGGCGCCGTGGTGCAGGGTCCGCGAGACCGTGCAGTAGCGCTCATGGGCGAGGTCGAGCACCCGGCGGGCGCGCTCGGCGGTGCGGGCCTCGCCCCCGGGCCCCGCGGCCAGCCGCAGGCGGGCTTCGAGGCCGAGGTCGGCCAGGGTGTTCTCCCCGTCGGCCCCGCTCTGGTGCCGGGCGCGCGCGGTGAGCTCGAGGAGCTCCGGCTCCCCCGCGCGGCTCAGCGGCTCCTCGACGGTCGCGGCCATGCAGCCGGCCAGCGCGGCGAGCAGCAGCTCCGCCGGGCTCAGCAGGCCGTCCGCGGTCCCGAATTCCACGGCTGCCCCGCCGGGTGCCTGCGCGCGCAGCCTGCCGGGTCCCGTGCGCGTGACGGTCACCGAGCTGAGCGCACCGGGTTCGCCGCCCGCGGAGCGCTGCTGCGCGCGCGGGCCATCCGGCTGCACCGGGTCTGCGCCCGTGGCGGGCTGCGTGTCGTCCATGCCGCTCATTGTGCCGCGAACCGGCTCGGAGCGCTCCGCCGGGGCGCGGCGGCCCCGGCGGCGGGCGCTCAGCGGATGCGCGGGGCGGCGGCGCGCAGCGCGCCGGGCAGCGCCTCGGCGCGCAGCCGCACGATGCCCGGCACCGCCTCGCCGTCGAGCTGGACGGGCTGGGGTGTGAGCGGCTCGACGACTACGGTGCGCGCCCGCGCGCGGCGCAGCGGGTGCGCGCCTGTCCCGCGGGCCGCCGCCGCGTCGCCCGCGCGCTCGGGAGACTCACCGGCGCGGGAGTGTTGCCCCCTCAGTGCGGGGCCTCCCGCGCCGCGCCCGGGCAGGGCGCTCGCGGCCACCGCCGCCCAGTCGGCCCAGCGGCCCACCGGCGAGGTGCGCGGACAGCAGGCGAGGAGGTCGAGCGCACCGTCGTCGGCGCGGCCGGGGAAGGCGCGCAGCGGGGCGGGCAGCCCGGGCCCCAGGCCGGCCAGGAGGCTCCACGCGCGCACGCTCGCCTCCTCCCCTGCCCCCTCGGCGGCCTCCCACCGCACGTGCGCGGTGAATGGTGCGGCGCCCAGCAGCGGCACGCCGGCCAGCGGATAGGCCAGCCACCGCGTGCCCGCATGTCCCAGCACGCGGATTGCCGTGCGCCGGCGCATCCGCATGATCGTGCGCGCGTCGTGGCCCATGCCGGCCGCGGTGAGGAAGATGCGCGTCTCCCGGTGGTCGTCCCCGCGGCCGCGGGTCAGCTCGGCGCGCCCCGCGTCCACGCGGCGCACCGGCGCCGCGAGCAGGGCCTCCAGCGGAGTCCGCCGGGTGATGCCGAGCGCCCCGGCGAACAGGTTCGCCGTGCCTGTGGGGATGGGCACCAGCACGGGCAGGGGCGCGGCGCCCGGCGCCTCGGGGGCAGAGGAGGGCGGGGCAGCGGCTGCCGCATCCTCACCGCAGCCCAGCAGGCCCTGGGCGCACGCGCGCAGCGTGCCGTCCCCGCCCACCACGGCAAGCGCCTGCACCCCGCGGGCGGCCAGGCGCGCGGCCTGGGCCGCGCCCGGACGAACCGGCGTGGTGAGCGCGAGCTCCCACGCGATGCCGCGGTGGTCGAGGAGCGCGCACAGCGCCCGCACGCGCGAGCGCGCGGCCGGGTGGATGGGATTGAGGACAATCCCCCACCGCGGCCGCGCGCTCATGATCGGGCTCCCGTGCTCACGGGGTCGGCAGGCTCACGGGTTCGGCGTGCTCACAGGTACCGGCGCGCCCCGGCGAACTCGCCGCGCGAGTCCCAGTCCCGCCAGTCGGAGACCTTCACCGACGTCGAGGCGTTGGGCGCGTGGATCATCTTGCCGTCGCCGATGTACATGCCGACGTGGTGGACGCTGCCGGTGCCGCCCGGCTGGGCGAAGAAGAGCAGGTCACCGGGCTGCAGCTCGGACGTGGAGACCGCCTTGCCCGCCTTAAACTGCGGGCCGGAGTCGCGCGGCAGCTCGATGCCGTGGGCGCGGTAGACGGAATAGGTGAAGCCGGAGCAGTCGAAGCCGTAGGCCGAGGTGCCGCCCCACAGGTACCTGAGGCCCGTGAACTGCTTGGCGGTCGCTACGAGCTCGGCCGGCTTGGGTGCCGGGACCGGCTCGCCGTGGGCGCGCACATCCACATCGGCGGACTTCGCCCACGCCTTGGAGCCGTCGGGCAGGCCCACGCGCACCTCGTCGTCCGTGCCGGCCAGGGCCGGCAGCTCGGTGTTGAGCGGCACCTCGATGCCCGAGTCGTCCTTCGCCCCCGGGTTCGGGCGCAGGCGGGTGGCCTTCGCGGTGACGGTGGCGACCGCGGCGGACTCGGCCTGCTCGGCGTAGTCCTTGTTGTCGAGCAGCTGCTTGGCCGGCAGCCACGCCTCGTAGCCGTGCTCGGCGCCGGGCGCGGGCTCGCGGGCCACGCCCACCTTCGCCCAGGAGCCCTTCGTCGCGAGGACGGTGACCGCGTCGCCGTAGAGCGCCTGGGTCTCCGTGCGACCGGTGAGCCCACGGCGCAGCTCGGTGGTCTTCAGCGCCTTCGTCCAGGCCGCGATGTCCGCGGGGTTGCCCAGCGCCGGCCGGTCGACCTTGCGCGGCGCGCTCGGCGACTTCCACAGCGTGGCGACGGGCACCGCCACGTAGGCCGTGTCGCCGGCGGAGATGCCGCGGCCGGCCTTGACGGTGGGCGCTGCCGGCGCCGAGTCGTCGCTCGAGGCCGGCTGCAGGACATCGGGCCGGTCGACGGCGGTGAGGCCGCCCTCGTCCTCCGTCTGCGCGGGGCTGGGCTGGCCGGGGCTCGCGGGCGCGCCCGTCGTCGGCATCCCGCTCGCGGCGGGCCCGGTGGTGGGCTGCGCGCTCGGATTGGCCGGGACGGCGGTGCCGGTGGCGGTGGCCGAGGCGCTGGCCGCGGCGGTGCCCGCGCTCGGGGCGTTCGTACTGGCTGCTACGGCGGGGAGGACCGTCAGGGCCGTGCCGAGGGCGACGGCACCGGCGATGGTGCTCCGCACCGCGATTGTTCGCGTGTGCATCGGTGTCCTTCCAGAGAACTGGTGGGAAGCGGGACAGTGACTCGAGTTTACCTCCGCGCTCCACAGGATCGGCACAGTTGCGCCCTGTCAGCGGGCCAGGCGGCGGGGCTTTCATGATGGTGCACACACTCCTCACACCCCCTTAGGCAGGCAGCGATGAAGAAGCTCACGACAACCCTGGCAGGCATTGCGGCGGCCGGCGCCGGCATCCTCGGCCTGGCCGCGGTGCCCGCCACGGCGCAGGCGGGAGGGCCCCAGGCGGCCTCGATCGCCCACGTGCGCGCGGCGGTGCTGCCGCAGGCCGAGGTGCGCTCCGGCTCGAAGTCCGCGAAGACCGGCACGGACTCGGCAGACGGCGCGGATGACGATGTGGTAACGATCGGCGGGTCCGGCGCGTCGCCGGACCTCATGGCGCTGCTCGAGGCGCCCGCCCGCGCCGCCGCGGGCACCGTCACGACGGCCGCCGGCACCGTGAGCGTCTCGGTGACCCGGGCCGCCGCCGCGGCGGGCGACCCGGCCGCAGTGGCCGCCTGAGCGCCCCGCGGTGGGCCCGGGCGGGCCGTGATGGAGCCCGGGCACGGTCCGGGCACGGTGCGGGCGGCTCGGGTGCGGTCCGGGGGTGGCTCGGGTGGGATCCGGGGGGCGCATCGTTGCGAGACCGTAACCGAATTCGGCGGACGCGCCGGTGCGGGTCCTGGGCTAGGGGCGCGCCGTTCGCTAGGTTCGCAGGCGTAGGTCTCGTCTTCCCCCTAGGACCCTCATGCATCGCTTCATCACCAGCACCCTGCTGTCCGCGGCCCTCGTGGCCGCCGCCGCGCTGCCCGCGTCGGCCGCCGGCTCGGACCTCCTGACCGGCCCCGTGCCCGGCGCATTCGGCGCCGGGCAGGGCGCCAGCCAGACCGCCGACCGCGACGGCGGCGAACTGGGCAGCCTCGCCGATGCGCGGGAGCGCCTCGACGCCACGGCCACCGAGCAGCACCCGGAGGTCGCCTCCGCGACGCAGGACGTGCGCGCCGGGCGCAGCATCGACATCGTGCGCCCGTTGCTCAAGGACACGGCCGCCGAGGCGTCCGTCACCGTCATGGGCGCCAGCTGGCGCACCGCGAGCGCTCCGGACAGGGTCGAGTACCGCACGAAGGCCGCGGAGGCCGAGGACTGGACGGCATGGGAGGAATGGGGTCCATCGGACTCCGGTCCCGACGAGTCCAGCCCGGAGCACCGCACCGACGAGGTGGCCACCGATCCCATCGTCGTCGCCCAGGACGAGACCGTGCAGGTGCGCGCGGTGGGCCCGGAGGCGGCGCGGGCCACGGTGCGCACCGTCACGACCCCCACCACCCGGGAGGACGAGGAGCTGGCCGGCGGGGTCGTCGACGAGAACGCGGCCGGCGGAGCCACGGCCTCGCCCGCCCCCAGCACCGGGGAGCCCAGCCAGTCCAGCACCGGCGAGCCCACCGAGCCCAGCGAGTCCGGCCAACCCAGCCAGTCCAGCGAGTCCGCCCAGCCCAGTGCCGCGGCCCAGCCCTCCGGCCTCGACCTCGCCACGGCCAGCACCGACGACGTCGAGGCGGCCCGGCTGCGCACAGCATTCGGCGCGCAGTCCGCCGCGGTGGAGCAGACGGGGATCGGGGCCGGTGCCTCGGACTCGAACGGCACGAAGAAGCCCGCCCAGCAGCCGGCGAAGCGCGCCGCCGCGCAGCCGCGCACCGCCTCGGTGTCCGGCGGCCCCACGGTGGGCGGCCTCAACTACGTGAGCCGCTCCCAGTGGGGCGCTGCCAAGGACTCGTGCGGCAATGACTCCGGCGCGAGCCTCAAGGCTATGGCGATCCACCACACGGAGGGCGCCAACGGCTACTCGCGCGCCCAGGTGCCGGGCATCCTGCGCGGCATCCAGGCCTACCACCAGCAGAGCCGGGGCTGGTGCGACATCGGCTACAACATGCTCGTCGACCGCTTCGGCACCATCTACGAGGGCCGCGCGGGCGGCCTGGACAAGGGCGTCGTGGGCGCCCACACCTCGGGGTTCAACAACGCCGTCTACGGCGTCTCGGTCATCGGCACCTACAGCAAGCCCGCGCCGGCCGCGGTCGTGAGCACGCTGTCGAACGTCGCCTCCTGGCTCTCGGCCCGCTGGGGCTGGGACCCGAACTCCACCGTCAAGGTCAAGTCGCAGGGCGGGACCACTGTCAAGTACGCCCGCGGCACCACGGCGACGATCCCGCGCATCTTCGGCCACCGCGACACCTCGGACACGGACTGCCCCGGCAACGGCCTCTACGGCCAGCTGGGGAAGATCCGCTCGAGCGTCAAGGCCAATCGCGCGACCATGACCGGCGCGATCCGCTCCTTCTACTTCCACAACTCGAACACCACGAGCGCGCCGCGTGCCAAGGCGCAGTGCGGGCTGGCCGGCGGCGGGTGCTACCAGGCGTTCGGCAACGGGACCGTGTACTGGTCGAAGGCCACCGGGGCGCAGCTCGTCAAGAGCCCGTCCTCGGTGGGCCGGGCCTACGCGGCCGCCAAGCACGAGGCGGGGGCGCTGGGCTACCCCACCGGCGGGGAGTTCCGGCTGGCGAAGGCGCGCGGCGCAACCGCCCAGCGCTTCGAGCACGGGGCCATCGTGTGGAGCGCGCAGACGCACGCCCAGCGCGTCACGGGCGCGGTGGGCGCCAAGTGGCGCGCGGCCGGCTGGGAGCGCGGGGAGCTGGGCCTGCCGACCTCGAACGCGTCCTGCGGCCTGACCGGCGGCGGCTGCTTCCAGTCCTTCCAGCGCGGCCAGATCCACTACTCGAAGGCCTCGGGCGCCCACACGACCGTGCGCGGCTCGGCCATCACCCGCGCCTGGCAGGCGGCCGGCGCCGAGCGGGGCAGGCTGGGCTACCCGACCTCGGACGAGAAGTCGCGCGGCGCCTCGGCGACCCAGTCCTTCGAGCACGGGACGATCACGTGGACGAAGGGCAAGGGCGCGCGGGTCTCCGCGCGCGGCGGGAGCATGACGGCCGGCACCCACTGACCCCAGCCCGTCGGCCGGGCCCCTGCGATCACCCGATCGCAGGGGCCCGTTCGCGTCTGCCCCGAGCACCCGGGCGCGGGGGCCGCGCTGTGCCAGAATGACGCCATGAGCGAATCCCCCGCACTCGATGCGATCCGCGCCGGCTACTCCTTCGACGTCCCCGCCGTCCGCCTGGGCTCCGCCCTCGACGGCGACGCGCCCGTGCCCGATGCGCCCGTGGCGCTGCCCCTGGGCATGCTCAACCGCCACGGCCTCGTGGCCGGCGCGACCGGCACCGGCAAGACGATCACGCTCCAGGTCCTCGCGGAGGCGATCAGCGCCGCCGGGGTCCCCGTCTTCGCCGCGGACATGAAGGGCGACCTGTCGGGTATGGCGACCCCGGGCAGCGCCTCGGACAAGCTGAGCGCCCGCACGCAGGCCAACGGGCAGGACTGGCAGGCCCGCGCCGCGGAGGTCGAGTTCTACTCGCTGGGCGGCCAGGGCACGGGCATCCCCATGCGCGCGACCGTCAGCTCCTTCGGCCCGCTGCTCCTGGCCAAGGTGCTCGGCCTCAACGAGACCCAGGAGTCCGTCCTCGGCCTCATCTTCCACTACGCGGACTCGGCGGGCCTGGCGCTGCTCGACCTCTCCGACCTCAAGGCGGTGCTCACGTTCCTCGACTCGGACGAGGGCAAGGCCGACCTCAAGGGCATCGGCGGGGTCTCCGCGGCGTCCGTGGGCGTCATCCTCCGCGCGATCGCGAACCTCGAGGCGCAGGGCGCCGACGCGTTCTTCGGCGAGCCGGAGTTCGAGATCGCGGACCTGCTGCGCACCGCGGACGACGGCCGCGGCATCGTCTCCATGCTCGAGCTGCCCGCGTTCCAGGACCGCCCCCAGCTGTTCTCGACCTTCCTCATGTGGCTGCTCGCCGAGCTCTTCCACGAGCTGCCGGAGGTGGGCGATGCGGACAAGCCGGCGCTCGTGTTCTTCTTCGACGAGGCGCACCTGCTGTTCAACGGCGCCTCGAAGGCCTTCCTCGACTCCGTCGCCCAGACGGTGCGGCTCATCCGCTCGAAGGGCGTGGGCATCTTCTTCGTCACCCAGTCCCCGGCTGACGTCCCGGACGAGGTGCTCGCGCAGCTGAGCTCGCGGGTCCAGCACGCGCTGCGCGCCCACACGCCCAAGGACGCGAAGGCGCTCAAGGAGACCGTGCAGACGTTCCCCAGCTCCGACTACGACCTCGCGGCGCTGCTCACGGGCCTGGGCACGGGCGAGGCCGTCGTCACGGTCATGGACCCCGATGGCTCTCCCACCCCGGTGGCGCCCACGAAGGTCTTCGCCCCCGCATCGAAGATGGGCCCCACGGAGGCAGGCGCCCTCGATGCCGCCGTGCACGCATCCCCGCTGTGGGAGAAGTACGGCGAGCCCATCGACCGCGAATCCGCCCGGGAGATCCTCACGGCCCGCCTGGAGGGCGGGGCGGAGCACGCCAAGGCGCACGGCGAGGCCGATGAGCGCTCCGGGGCCGAGGCGCACTCGGGGGCCGAGGGGCACTCCGGGGCCGAGGGACAGCCCGCCGAGCACATCCCGGCACCGGACGGCGGGGGCCGGGGTGAGGATTACGACGACGACCGCGGCGGCCCCTCGATGTTCGAACAGGTGGTGGGCTCGTCTGCGTTCAAGCAGTTCACCCGCACGGCGGCCCGCGAGATCGCCCGCGGCATCTTCGGCACCGGCCGCCGGCGGCGCTGAGCCCATGACGGACGCCGCACCCGCCCGCGCAACCGAGCCGTTGGAGCCGCTGGAGCCGTTCGAGCCCACCGGGATCGAGCGGATCCTCTGCATCGTCGCCCACCCGGACGACATGGAGTACGGCGCCTCGGCCGCGGTCGCGGCGTGGACCGCGCGGGGCATCCGGGTGGACTACCTGCTGCTCACGGCCGGCGAGGCCGGCATCCGGGGCCGCGAGCCCGGCGAGGTGGCGCGCCTGCGCCGCGCCGAGCAGCAGGCCGCCTGCGACAGCGTGGGCGCCGCGAGTCTCACGGTCCTCGACCTGCCCGACGGTCTCCTGGAGCCGGGGCTGGAGCTGCGCGCGCTCATCGCCCACGAGATCCGCCGCCGGCGGCCCCAGGCGCTCGTGACGATGACGTGGGAGCTGCGCCTGCCGTGGGGCTTCAACCACGCCGACCACCGGGCGTGCGGCCTCGGCGTCATCGACGCCGCGCGCGACGCCGACAACCCGTGGCTCTTCACCGCCGCGCCGGACGGCTCGCCCGCCCTGCCCGCGTGGAAGGCGGACACGCTCATCGTCTCCGGCGACCCGCACCCCACCCACCGCGTGGACGTCAGCGGCCCCGCACTCGAGGCCGGGATCACCTCGCTGAGCGCGCACCGCCTCTACCTGGAGGCGCTGCCCGAGCACCCCGAGCCCCGCGAGCTCCTCACCGGCATGACGCGCGAGGCGGGGGCCGCCGCCGGCTGCGAGGCCGCTCTGCCGGTGGGCGTGTACGCCCTGTGAGCCGCGCGGAGGCCACCGCGCTCATCTTCGAGGGCGGGGGCATGCGCGCGGCCCTGACCTCCGGTTTCGCCGTCACCCTCATCCAGGAGGGCATCGCGTTCCCCTGGGTGGCGGGGATCAGCGCGGGCGCCTCGAACGGCGCGAACTACCTCTCCGGGGATGTCCGGCGCGCCCGCCGCAGCTTCGTCGAGTTCTCCGCGGACCCGCAGTTCGGCTCGCTGCGCACGTTCGCCGCGGGCCGCGGGCTGTTCAACGCGGAGTACATCTACCAGCGCACCGCGCTGCCCACCCAGGCGCTGCCGTTCGACTGGGAGGCGTTCACCGGCAACCCCGCAGAGTTCGCGATTAGCGCCTTCGACGTGGAGTCCGGTGCGGAGCAGGTGTGGACGAAGGCGGACTTCCCCACGATGGACGACCTCATGGTGCGCGTGCGGGCGACCTCCACGATGCCGGTCATCATGCCGCCCGTCGAGGTCGCCGGGCGCACGTACGTCGACGGCGCGCTCGGCGCGGACGGCGGCATCCCGCTGAGCGCCGCGCGGCGGGCCGGCTTCGAGCGCTTCGCGATCGTGCTCACCCAGCAGCGCGACTACGTCAAGGCCCCGCAGCGCTTCCCCGCCTTCTACCGCGCCTACTTCCGGCGCCACCCCGCCGTCGCCGAGGCGCTGCTCACCCGCTGGCGGCGCTACAACGCCCTGCGCGAGGAGGTCTTCGCACTCGAACGCGCGGGCCGCGCGTATGTCTTCGCCCCGGAGGTCATGCCGCTGCGCAACGGCACGCGCAATCTCTCGCAGCTGGCCGCGGCCCACCGTCTGGGGCTCAGCCAGGCCCGCCGCGAGCTGCCCGCGCTGCGCGAGTTCCTGGGCCTGGCCTAGCTGTGCGGCCCCGTGCGCCCGCGGGCGCCCGCGGACGCACGGGGAATCAGCCCGCCGCGCCGTCGAGGTACATCCAGCGCCCGGCCCGGCGCACGAAGCGCGAGCGCTCGCGCATGGCCCCGGCCCGGCCGCCCGCTCGGCTGTGGGCGGTGAAGGCGACGATCCCCTCGGCGTCGTCGACGCCTCCGCCCACGACCTCGTCGATGATGAGCCCGGTGAACTCCACTCCGGGCTCCGGCGCGGTGTCGCGCGGGCGGGTGCGCGGGTGCCACGTGCGGAACAGGTGGTCGCCGTCCCCCACGGCGAAGGCCGTGTAGCGCGAGCGCATGAGCGCCTCGGCGGTGGCCGGCCATGCGCGCCCGCTCAGCGCGGGTTCGCAGCAGGCGGCGAACGCGGCCCCCGCGGGGATGCCCCCGCAGGGACAGGGGGACTCAGAGGACGGCGAGCGCGGCATCGTAGTCCGGCTCGTCGGCGATCTCCGACACGAGCTGGGTGTGGAGCACCCGCCCGTCGGCGTCGAGGACGATGACGGCGCGGGCCAGCAGGCCGCGCATGGGGCCGTCGACGAGCGCCAGCCCGTAGGCGGTCCCGAAGTCCTGCCCGCGCCCGGCCGGCGCGCGGAAGTCAGACGCGGTGATGACGTCCTCGATCCCCTCGGCGCCGCAGAAGCGGGCCTGGGCGAACGGCAGGTCGCGCGAGACGCACACCACCTCGGTGTCCTCCAGGCCCGCGGCCAGCTCGTTGAAGCGGCGCACGCTCGCCTGGCACGTGCCGGTGTCGATGCTGGGGAAGACGTTGAGCACCGCGCGCCGGCCGCGGACGTCGGCGAGTGCCACCGGCACCAGGTCCGCGCCCGTGAGCTCGAAGTCCGGTGCCTGCGAGCCCACGGCGGGCAGCGCTCCGGACGTGTGGACGGGGGTTCCCCTGAATGCGGTTTCAGCCATGGGGCCACTCTAGACTTCGACCATGGATCCCGCGCCAGCCCCGTCCGCCGCCCCGGCTGCGACCGCGCCCGCCCGCGTGTTCGACGCCCATCTGCACCTCATCGACCCGGCGTTCCCGCTCACCGCCAACGACGGCTACGTGCCCCAGCCCTTCACCGCCGCGGACTACCAGGCGCGCATCGCGCCGCTGCCCGTGGCCGGCGGGGCCGTGGTCGCGGGTTCGTTCCAGCGCCTCGACACGAGCTGGGTGGCGCCGGCCCTCGCGCAGCTGGGCCCGGGGTTCCGCGCCGTGGTCAACCTCTCCCCCGCGGTTGCGGACGCGGAGCTCGACGGTGAGCTCGATGCCCTGCACGCCGCCGGCGCCCGCGCGCTGCGGATCAACCTGTTCCGCGGCGGCGCGTGGGAGGCCGAGCAGCTCGACCGGCTGGCCCGGCGCGCGTTCGACCGCGTGGGCTGGCACACGGAGTTCTACGCGGACGTCGCGGCGCTGGGCCGCGACGAGCGCCTCATGGCCGTGCTCACCGGGCTGCCGCGCATCACCGTCGACCACTTCGGCATGTCTGAGGCGCGCGAGGCCCTGCTGCGCCTCGTGGCCGCCGGGGCCGTCGTCAAGGCCACGGGGCTGGGCCGCATCGACATCGCCGACCCCGCCGCGCTCACCGCCGCGATCCTCGCGGAGAACCCCGCCGGGCTCATGTTCGGCTCGGACCTGCCGTCGACCCGCGCCCGGCGCCCCTACACCCCCGCCGATGCCCAGGACATCGCCGCGTGGGCCGGCCCGCACGCGCCCGCGGTGATGTGGGGCACCGGCGCCGCGCTCTACGGGGCGCCCGAGCCGGAGACCGCCGGCCAGCCGGAGCCCGCGGCATGAGCGGCGGCCTCATCGCGCTCCTCGACGACGTGGCGGCCCTGGCCCGCGCGGCGGCCGCGAGCGCCGACGATGTGGCGGCCGGGGCGGCGAAGACCTCGGCGAAGGCCGCCGGCGTCGTCATCGACGATGCCGCGGTGGCCCCGCAGTTCGTCCAGGGCGTCCAGCCGGCCCGCGAGCTGCCGATCATCGGCAGGATCGCCACGGGCTCCATCATCAACAAGCTGCTCATCATCCTGCCGCTCGCGCTGCTGCTCAGCCAGTTCGTGCCGTGGCTGCTCACGCCGCTGCTCATGATCGGGGGCACCTACCTGTGCTACGAGGGCGCGGAGAAGGTCTGGGAGATGGTGCGCGGCGAACACCACGAGGCGGTGGAGGCCACCGCCGGCGATCCGCGGGATGCGGAGCGCCGCCTCGTCCGCTCGGCCGTCCTCACCGACTTCATCCTCAGCACGGAGATCATGGTGATCTCGCTCAGCGACGTCATCGACCGGCCGCTCATGGACCGCACACTCATCCTTGTCGTAGTGGCGCTGGCGATGACCGCCGGCGTCTACGGGGTGGTGGGCCTCATCGTGAAGATGGACGACGTGGGCCTCGCCCTGAGCCGGCGCGGCGGCCCGCTCACCGGCGCCGGCCGACTCCTCGTGGCCGGGATGCCCCGCCTCCTCACGGCCATCGGCTTCGTGGGCACGTTCGCCATGCTCTGGGTGGGCGGGCACATCATGGTCACCGGCGTGGATGCGCTGGGCTGGCACGGCCCGCACCACCTCATCGCAGTCGCCGCCGAGGCGCTCCACCCCATCGCGCTCGCCGGGCCCGCGCTCGCGTGGCTGGCCGAGACGCTGTGCTCGCTCGTCGTGGGCCTCGCGTGGGGGCTCGTGGTCTTCGGCGCGGTGCGGGCGCTGGCGCGCCTGCGCCGCTGAGCGGTGCAGGCGGTACTGGGCGCCGCCGCTTGGCCAGTCGGCGGGGTGCGCCCCGGTGCTAGCGTGGGCAGGGTTGCCCGCCCCGACCCAGCCGCCACGACACCCGGAGCCCGCATGAAGACCCTCCCCCGCGCCGTCCGCGCCGCAGCCCTCGCCACGGCGGCTGCGCTCGCCCTCACCGCCTGCCAGGGCGGCGGGTCCTCCGACACCCAGTCGAGCGGGCCGGCGCCGGCCGGATCGTCGAGCGCCGGCGCCTCGGCCGCCCCGAGCGCGAGCGGGCCGGACGCCACCGCCTCGGCGGGCCCCTCGGGAGATGCCGCGGCCGATTCCACGGCCCTCAAGCCGGGCACCAACCGCAGTGCGGCGGCGGACGGCTACGCCTACCCCGCGAAGGACGTCCACGACTGGCTGTGGGGGCGCAAGGCGAAGTCGCCCACGTACCCCAAGAAGAAGCTCGCATTCCTCACATTCGACGACGGGCCCACGAACTCCACGCCCCGCACGCTCAAGGAGCTCAAGAAGGCCGGCGTCCCGGCCAGCTTCTTCATCATCGGCGGCGACAAGGGGCTGGGGCGGCCCAAGAGCGCGGGCTACCTCAAGGACGAGATCGCGCAGGGCAACTCCGTGTGCATCCACTCCTACACGCACTCGTTCCCCCTCCTCTACCCCGGCCGGACCGCCTCGCCGAAGGCCATCGTCAAGGACTACACGAAGACCGTGAGCGCGGTGCGCGACGTCCTCGGCGAGGACTACCGCGTGGGCTGCCAGCGCTACCCGGGCGGCCACGGGTGGAACGGGATGAAGCCCGCGGACCGCGCCATGCAGAAGAAGGGGGCGTGGTGGATCGACTGGAACTCGGAGAACGGCGACGGGACGGACACCGCCTCGTCGACCGGGGCGGGAAGGGCCAAGCAGGCGCTGTCGACGCTCGGGTCGAATCCGCGGGTCGCCGTCATCCTCATGCACGACTACAAGGACAACGACGCGACGATCGAATCGATCGCACCGCTCGTCAAGGCCCTGAAGAAGAAGGGCTACGACTTCGGCGTCATGAGCTGAGCGGCCGTCGCGACCCTCGCGCACGGCCAGCTGCCACGAGACGCCGAAGCGATCGTCGAACCACGCGTAGCGCTGTGCGAACGGATAGGCCCCGGGCTCCATGAGCACGCTCCCGCCCGCGCTGAGCGCGGCGCAGACGGCATCGAACTCGGCGGCGTCGACCTCGAGGAACAGCGAGAGCGCCGGCGTGAAGCCGAACGCGTGGTCGACGGGCGAGTCGAGGACGTCGATGTCCTGGCCCTGGATGCGGATCCGGCTGCGGGTCAGCAGGCCGGGCTGCGCATCGGCGGGCACGAGGGCGACGACGTGGGCGTCCGGGATCGCGCTCGTGTACAGCTCGACCGCGGCGCGGGCCGTGCCGCCCTGGAACATGAGGAACGGGGTGAGCGACACGATCGGTCCTTCCGTTGGCTGAGCCCCCACTGTCTCAGACGGGGGCGGAGCCACCATCGAGCGTCCAGCCCGCGACGGTGGTCTGCGTGGGCCCCTCGAGTTCTGTGAAGCCGGCGTCGGTGATGCGCACGGGCCAGTCGCGTCCCCACGCGGCGGCGTCGAGGTCGACGACGCGGGTGCGGAACCCGGCCTCCTGCCAACGGCGGCGGGCGGCCTCGGGCATCGTCTCCCAGGCCCGCTGGGCGGCGTGGGCGCACTGTGCCGCGGCCTTGCCGGTCGTCATGCCCAGCCCGGGCCGGATGCCCACGGTCACCACCGCGTCCGGGGCCGTGCTCGGTCCGCGGTCCGGGAAGTTCGTCTCGCCCACCTGCAGCTTCGCCAGCGCCTTGGGCAGCGGGGAGACGGGCGCCGGCACGAAGGCGCGCACGGCGGCGGCTGGGCGGATGGGCTGGTCCCCTTCGGCTCTGCCTCGTTCTGCCGGGTCTCGGGGTTCCGGCTGTGGCGCGGTGGAGTCCTGCTCGCCGGGCACAGGCGGGACTGCGGCCGTCACCCCGGGCAGCTCCTGGACGTCGGCCCACCGCTTGCCGTCGGCGCGGCGGACGACCTTGCGGATCGCCAGCCCGCGCCACTGCGCCACCGCGCGGGCCCACTCCCCGCCGGACTGCACGGCGCGGTCGTCGGCGAGCAGCGCGACCGCGGCCGCAGCGGCGGCCTCGCAGACCTCGATGTGCCCGGCCTCGGCCGCGCGGTCGCGGAAGACGACGAGCTGCATGGCCCAGGGCACCTCGGGCCCCGGCTGAGGCGCACCGGCGGTCACGGGCGCGCCCGAGCGCCCGCGCGCTCACGCACCGGTCTGCTCGCGGACCTGGCGCTGGATGCGGCCGAGCATGCCGCCCATGCCGCGCAGGCGCAGCGGGGAGACCTGGTCCTCCAGCGAGAGGCGCAGGGGCAGGTCCGCAGGAACCGCCAGCACCGTCTCCGCCGAGCTGCCGTCCAGGCCCTCGGCCAGGATGCCGGCGAACCCGCGCGTGGTGGGCGCCTCGGGCGGGGCGCTGAAGAACAGGCGCACGGCGGCGTCGGGGGGCGCGGGCTGGCCGTCCCCCGCGCCGTCGACCTCGACGGTGAGGAAGATGGGCGACTGGCACTCGGGCACGGGTTCCAGGAGCCCCGGATCCTCGGCGAGTCGGGCGGGCAGCGCCGGCAGCTCCTCGGAGAACTCGAGGAGCAGCTGCAGGCGATCGGGGCCGCTCAGCGCGGCGAAGTCGTCGGCGATCTCCTGCAGGCCTCCGGGCAGCGCCTCGGGGTCTGCGGCCGCGCTCATGCCGGCGCCTCGCCGGGCTCCTCGCCCGCGGCGATCGGGACGCGGACCGCATTGCCCCACTCGGTCCACGAGCCGTCGTAGTTCTTCACCGAGTCGAAGCCCAGCAGGTGGGCGAGCACGAACCAGGTGTGGCTCGAGCGCTCCCCGATCCGGCAGTAGGCGATGACGTCGCCGCCGGGCTCCAGGCCCAGCTCGTCGAGGTAGACGCCGCGCAGCTCGGCGGCGGACTTGAACGTCCCGTCCTCGTTGGCGGCGCGCTTCCAGGGCACGGAGTGCGCGGTGGGGATGTGGCCCCCGCGCAGCGCGCCCTCCTCCGGATAGGCGGGCATGTGGGTGCGTTTGCCCGTGTACTCCTCGGGGCTGCGGACGTCGATGAGCGGGGTGGTGCCGATCGCCTCGCGGACCTCGGGCAGGAACGCGCGGATCGCCGAGTCATCGCGCTCGACGCTCGGATAGTCGGCGCCGGCGCGCTCGGGGCGCTCCTTCGTCAGCGGGCGGTCCTGGGCGATCCACAGCGCGCGTCCGCCGTCCATGAGCCGCAGATCGGGGTGGCCGAACAGGGAGAATACCCACAGCGCGTAGGCGGCCCACCAGTTGGACTGGTCACCGTAGAAGACGATGGTGGAATCGCGGGAGATGCCCTTGGCGGCCATGAGCTTCGCGAACCCGGCGCCGTCCAGGTAGTCGCGGGTGAGCGGGTCGTTGAGCTCCGTGTGCCAGTCGATCTTCACCGCGCCGGGGATGTGGCCGGTCTCGTAGAGCAGGACGTCCTCGTCGCTTTCGACGACGACGACGTCCGGGTCGTCGAGGTGGTCTGCCACCCACTGCGTGCTCACGAGGCGATCGCCGTGGGCGTAGTCGGCGAACTTGGGCGTGCTGTCATCGATCGGAGCGGACACTGATCCTCCGTGCGCGAGGGGACATGGACACCTGCGTCAACCGGCGCCCCGCGCGCGCTTATTCCCGGCCAGCCGCCCGGGCGGCCGGTGACGGCCGGTGACGCTGCGCGTCCGCGAGCGTCCCCGCGGGTCCCCGTGCGTCCGCCGCCGAGGCGCGGACCGCCTGCCGCTCGCACACTGGCGGGGCCGGTGCGCACCCGCGCACCCTGGTTCGGGCGCGTGGGCAGACCCGCCGATCGCGCACTTGCGCTCCGGCGAGGCGGGCTCGCGCCCCGGTTCGCACACTGGGCATGAGGCGGGCAGAGGCACTGCGGCCGGCAGGTCCGCGCAGAGGAGACCGGCAGGACCGCGCAGAGGAGAGGAGCACGGCATGCAGGCACAGCTCGCCCGTTCGGAGGGCGCGTGGCTCGTCACGATCGACGCCCGTGAGGTGGGGCGCTTCGCGCGCATGACCGACGCGATCCGCCGCATCGAGAGCGCGCTCTATCCGCGCTCGGGCAACCGAGGCTGAGCCCGCGCGGCCCATGGGCCGCACCCGTCAGGCGCACCCGTTGGCCGCGCCCGTCAGGCCTCCAGACGCGCGGCCACCGCACGCAGGGTGCGCAGATTCCGGGCGGTGACGGTCATGCCCAGGCGCCGCTCGAAGAGGGCCTGGGACAGGCGGGAGCCGTGGGCGCCATTCGCGTACCAGATGCGCGCGTGCCGCTCCCCCACCCAGACTTCCTCTCCGCCTCGGGCCAGCACCTGCACCTCCCTGTCGAGGGCCGAGCGCTGCGCCTCGGGCACGGCGGAGGCGAAGAACAGCAGCGCCTCGCGCGCCTCGTCGCGATCCGCCTCCCTGGTGTGCGCGCCGAAGGGACTCGCCTCCAGCGCCGCGCGCAGCTCGCCCGCCCCGCGGGCGACGACGGGCACCGCGAAGCCGCAGCGCTCCTCGAGGGCCGCGGCGAGTGCGAGGGCGAATGCATCGGGCGGTGTCGGCTGGTCGGCAGGACGGGGTGCGCTGGTCGCCGGGGGTGCGGTACTCGGCGCCCCGGCGGTCGGGGGTGCGGTACTCGGCGCCCCGGCGGTCGGGGGTGCGGTTTCCGGGGGCACGGCGAGGAGATTGCCGCTGGCCAGGTGCGTGGCGACCTCCGCGGCGCCGAGTTCTGCGGCCACCGCGCGCAGGTCCGCCATGCGCACCGTGTTCTTCCTTCCCAGGTTGACCCCGCGCAGGAAGAAGGCGCAGCGCTGCGCGCTCACGGCCGCCCGCGCAGCAGGAACGCGCGGAGTGCCTCGAGGAATTCGGCGGGGCGCTCGGAGTGCACCCAGTGGCCGGCGTCGCGGATGGTGATGCGGGTGGTGCGGGGGAAGAGCTCGCGCATGCGGGGCGCGCAGGCCTCGTCGATGTAGTCGGACCGGCCCCCGGAGACCCACAGGACCGGCCCGTCGAAGGGGGCGTGGGTGAGTTCGGCCTGCGGGGGGAAGCCGCCGATGGCGGGCAGCGAATCGGCCAGCAGCTCGAGGTTGGGCTGCCATTCGAAGGCCGGCCCCGTCGTGTGCGGGGCCGCGCTGCGCAGATTCTGCAGCAGGAAGCCGCGCACCGTGTCGTCGGGAATGGCGGGGGCGAGCGCGGCATCGGCGTCGCGCCGGCTTTCCAGGCGCGTGAGCTCCAGGCGCCGCAGGCTGCCCAGGAGGTGCTCGAACTGGCCGCCCGAACCGCCGTCCACCGGAGCGATGTCGACGACGACGAGGCGCTCGACGAGCCTCGGGTGGCGCAGCGCGAGGACCATCGCGACCTTGCCGCCCATGGAGTGGCCCAGCAGGTCGATGGGCCCGGCTGCGGCGAAGTCGGCGGCCAGGAAGTCCGCGACGGCATCCGCGTAGGCGACGTAGTCGATGCGCTCGGTCCACGGGGAGGCGCCGTGGTCGGGGAGGTCGATGAGCAGGCTCGTGAAGTCCTCGCCGAGTCCGCGGGCGATGCGCGTGAAGTTCTTGCCGCGGCCCATGAGGCCGTGGAGGAACGCCACGCGGCGCGGTCCGTCGCCGATGCGGGTGGCCGCGAGTTCGATGGGGCCGGCGGTGGGGCCGGCGGTGGGGCCGTCATCGCTGCGGGTGCGCCTGCTGTCCTCGTCCACGCGGGTCCCCTCTCTGCTGCTCTCGCCTACTGCGCTGTCACTGGTGCTGCTGTCGCTATTGCTGCGCCGTCGCGGGCGCTGCGCCGTCGCTGGCGCTGCGTTGTCACGGGTGCTGCGCCGTCACGGGTGCTCATTCGTTCGCGCCGCCGCCGCGCCGGCCGGCCATACGGCTCCCGTGCTCCCCGAGCCTATGCCAGCCCGTTGCCCGCGCCGGCGAGCGCGGCGGTCCACTCGGCCACGGTGGCGACGTCGGCCTGGCGCGGGAAGACGGAGTCCATGAGCACCTCGTGCACCTCGGGGCTGCGGTCGGCGCAGGCATCGGCGAGCACGGTGAGCTCGAAGTCCATGTCCGCGGCCATCCGCACGGTGGTGAGGACCACGCCGGCCGTGGCGACCCCGGCGAGCACGAGGCGGCGGGCGCCGGAGGCCCGCAGCAGCACCTCGAGGTCGGAGCCGGCGAACGCGCCGATCCGCTTCTTCGTCACGAGCGGCTCGTCGTCCCGGCGCTCCAGCTCGGCGGCGAGCTCGGTGCCGGGGTTGCCGATGAGGAGCCGGTCGCCCGCCTGGGCGGCGAGCGCCTGGAAGCCCGCGTTGGAGGCGCTGAGCTCTGGGAAGCCGGGACGGAACGCCGCGCGCACGAAGACGACGGGGACACCGTGGGCGCGGGCCGCGCGCGCAGCCCGCGCGGCGGCGGTGAGCGCGGTGGCCGTCTCGAAGCCGGCCAGGATGCCCTGCTGGTAGTCCATGAGCAGGAGCGCCGTTGCGGTGGGCTCCGCGGCGCGGGCCGCGGCGGGGGCTGCAGCGCGAGTCGAGGCGTCTGTGGAGGCACGAGAGGACGAATCCGTGTGTGTCGGCGTCATGCCCACATTCGATCACGCTTTATTGTTCAGATCAACCTGTTCAGTCTGGCCTGTACATCTATCCACGGGCTCCCTAGGGTGGGCGCATGGCCTCCTCTTCCGCACGCTCAGCCGAGCACGTGCCCGCTCCGTCCCCCGGCGACCCGAACGAACCCCGGCCCGAGTCCCGGCCCAGTGGCCCGCTCGCCGCGCGCGCGGCCCACGAGACCCGCGTCGCCCTGCGCCGCATGCTCCACGCCCTGCGCGCCGTGGACGACGACAACGGGCTGAGCCCCACCGAGGCATCGGCGCTGGCCCGGATCGCGAAGAACGAGGCGGCAACCGCCTCGGGCCTGGCCGCCGTCGAGGGCGTGCGCCCGCAGTCCATGGCGGCCGTGCTCGCCAAGCTCGAGTCGCGCGGGCTCATCCACCGCTCCCCCGACCCCACGGACGGCCGCCGCCAGCTCGTCACGCTGGCCGAGCCGGGCCGTGCAGTCCACGAGGGCAACCGATCCGCACGCGAGGAGTGGCTGAGCGCCGCAATCGCCGGCGAGTGCACGCAGGCCGAGGCGCGCACCCTCCTGGCCGCCGCGCAGATCGTCAGCCGCCTCGCCGCCCCGCGCCGGGTTCCCGAGCAGCGGCCTTCCGGGGAGCGGGCTTCTGGGGAGCGGCTTCCCGAACAGCGGCGGGCCCGGTGACGAGGCGCGACGCGGCCGGCGCCGGTCGAGGCGCGGGCCCGGCGCGCACCTCGGGACCGGCGCGCACCTCGGGACCGGCGCGCACCTCGGGCACCGCCCGCGCCTCGGGAGCGGCCTTCGACCGGCGCCTGCTGGGGCCGATGATCCTGGGGGCGATCCTCAACCCGATCAACTCCTCGATCATCGCGGTGGCCCTCGTGCCGATCGGGGCGGCGTTCGGGGCACCGGCCTCGCAGACGGCGTGGCTCGTGTCCGCGCTGTACGTGACCACCGCGATCGGCCAGCCGCTCACGGGCCGCCTCGTCGACCTGTTCGGCCCCCGCCGCGTGTACCTCGTCGGCACCTCGCTGACGGGGGTGGCCGGGGTGATCGGCGCGCTGGCACCGGGCATCGGGGTGCTCATCCTGGCGCGCGTCATCCTGGGCCTGGGCACGTGCGCGGGCTACCCGGTGACCATGCACCTCATCCGCCATGAGGCCAAGCGCACCGGCCGGGCCAGCCCCGCCGGGGTCCTCACTGCGGTCGCCGTGGCCACGCAGACGGTCTCCGTGCTGGGGCCCACGCTGGGCGGGCTCCTCATCGACCTGGGCGACTGGCGGCTGACGTTCGCGCTCAACATCCCCCTGGCCCTGGCGTGTCTGGTGTTGGGCTGGCTCTACCTGCCCCGTGAGACGCTCGCCGGCGAGGGCTGTGCCGACTCGGGCGGCACCGAGGCGGATGCAGCCGGGGCGGGTGGCACCGGGTTAAGCGGCGCCGAGGCGGGTACAACCGGAGCAGTCAGCGCCGGGGCAGGCACTGCCCGGGCAGGCGGGGCCCGCAGCACAGGCGGCAGCCTCCTCGTGCGGTTGGATCCACTGGGTGTCGCGCTGTTCTCGGCGGCGCTCATCGCGCTCATGTTCTTCCTCATGGCTCTCGATGCCGCCCACCTGTGGCTGCTGGGCACCGCCGCGGCGGCGGCAGCGCTGTTCACCTGGCGCGAGCTGCGGGCCGCGCAGCCGTTCATCGACGTGCGGGTCTTCGCCTCGAGCGCACCGCTGCTCGTCACGTATGTGCGGATGACGCTGACGGCCACCGTCTCCTACTGCTTCGTCTACGGCTTCACGCAGTGGCTCGAGGAGGGCCGCGGGCTCAGCCCCACCCTCGCCGGCCTCATGCTCCTGCCGACGTTCGCCACCGGCATCGTGGGATCCGCATTGTGGGGCCGCAAGCCGGGCGTCCGGGCAAAGCTGCTCGTGGGCGCGCTCGCCCAGGCGGCTGGCAGCGCGCTGCTGTTCGCCGTGGAGCCGGGCGCGGCGATCTGGCTCATCGTTGCGGTGGCGCTCGTCTTCGGTGTGCCGCAGGGCATCCTCAACCTCGCGGTGCAGAACACGCTGTACTACCAGGCGCGCGACGAGTTCATCGGCGCGGCCTCCGGCCTGCTGCGCACGTTCATGTACGTGGGCGCGATCGCGGCCTCCGCGGCCACGGGCCTCGTCTACGCCGCCGAGGTGGGCACCGGCGGCCTGCACCGTCTCGCCGTGCTCATGGTGGCGGCATCCGCCCTGCAGGTCGTCATCACCCTCGCCGACCGCTCGCTCCTCGCGACCGACCGTCAGGCAGTGAATGGGGGGTGAGCGGGCTCGGACCGCTGCCCGGCAAGGCAGCGGGACTCCTTTGTTTTTGTGCCTGTGTAGCACGGCCGGGCCGAGGCGAGCGCCCCATGGCGCCGCCTCGGCCCTGCCGCCCGGTCAGCGAGTGACGCGCACCGTAGTGGCGGCACTCATCTTCGCGCCGCCGACCACGGTCACTCGAACGGTCGCACGGTAGGTGCCCGCGTGCGCCTTCTTCAGCGCACCCGACTTCTTCGCCACCCACACGGCCTTGCCGTTGCGCAGCGTGGACGTGGCCATGCTGCGCCCAGCGGCTACCTCAGCGGACGACGCGGAACGACCCCGCGGCGGACATCGTTCGAGCCCCGATCTCAACCTGAACCTTGGCCGACACCCGGTACACGCCGGTTCCGGCGTGTTTGAGGCCGCCTGTGCGCTTCACCGTCCACACCGCCTTGCCCCGCTTGTCCACGCGCACGGTGCGCTTGAGCGTGTGGTGCCCCTTCTTGACAGTGATGAACACCTTGCCACCGGGCTGACCGCCGGAGACGACCAGGCGCTCGCCGCGCTTGCGGAACGTGCCGTCCGCGATGCGGGTGCGGGCGACTGCCACGTCCGGGCGCACGGTGAACCGCACCGACGTCTCATGCCAATCCTGGGTTTTCCCGAACGAGTAGAGCACGCGGTGCAGACCGGGATCGAATCGCTTGGCATCGAGCCAGCCGTTGAAGGGGCGCAGCTTGGCCGTTGCCACACCACGCCTGTTGGCCTTGGTGGCGTTGCTGAGTGTCGTGAAGCCGTCCCAATGGGTTTCGGTGCCGAAGCGCACCCGCGTACCTGGTTTCACGTGCGAGGCGCGGATCGTCACGCCGCGCTTGGTCGCACTCGAAACGGTGATGTGCTTGCTCACCACGGTCAGCTTCGGGCGGGCCGAGCGCTTGGCGGCCTGCGCATGCGCTGCTGCCGGCGCCTGGGCCGCGGTGGAGTGGGAGCCCACCGCAGCGGCACGGGCGATTGCGGCCGGCTGGGCCTGGGGTGCAGCGCCGACAGACGCCTGCACCGGCTGCACACCGGTGAGTGCCAGAGCGAGGGCCGCGCCGGCGGAAACGGGCAGCAGGAAGAGCTTCTTCATGAACGGTCCTTGAGAGAGGAGGGGAGTCATCGTCGCTGCCGCAGTGGAGAGCGGAAACGACGAGGGGTTCCGTAGCGAGGAATATGGGGAGCCCCTCATTCCTTCGCGATCATACTACGTTTTTCGGCAGGAAAACCCCGCAGGCGCACACGGAGTGGAGCACCCGTCAATCGCTCCGCGGACCCCCACCGCTGACGCTCCCCATCACCCCGCACGCAATCGCAACCCGCCTTGTCCCGCAGGTCGGCACGACGGTCACCACCACGCCTCGTGACTCGCGGCTCGCAGGGGCCCCAGTCCGCCCTGGCGCGCGGGTTTGCGAGGCAGCTCTCGTGCCCCCGGTGACGAGCGGTTCACCCTGCGGCGCAGGCCCGCGAGGCGCCTGTTCCACCTCCCACGCGACCCGAAGCCCGCCCTGCCATGCAGGCCTGTGAGGCGACTCGAACAACTCCCCGCGACGAGTGGTTCACAGTGCCATGCGGCTTAGTGAGGCGCCTGTCACGATTCCCCCGCGACTCGCAGATCGCGGTTCGCAGTGACTAAGGGTTCGCAGTGACTCGCAGTTGGCAGTGACTCGCAGTTCGCTTCTATTCACAGTTCAGCTCGCAGCACTGACCGACAAGACAGCTGTCACCGCTCACCGGGACTGATGCACGATCAGGTGTCACATGATCTGTGGCGCCGTGCGGCGTTGCAGGGAAGGATGTGCGCCATGCCCGCTCCCTATCCCCAAGAGTTCCGTGAGGACGTCGTCCGCGTCGCGAGGAAC
>NZ_WWEQ01000025.1 GCF_009857845.1 Brevibacterium rongguiense
GTTCCTCGCGACGCGGACGACGTCCTCACGGAACTCTTGGGGATAGGGAGCGGGCATGGCGCACATCCTTCCCTGCAACGCCGCACGGCGCCACAGATCATGTGACACCTGATCGTGCATCAGTCCCACTCGTCATGAGCTGCTGCTGAGGCGCGCCATGTCACGACGACGGAAGACACTTCCCGTGGACTTCGGCGAACAGCTGACCTCGGCCTCGCTGGACGAGCTCAAGGCCGTGTTCGATGGCTGTGCGCTCGATGCGCGGGGTGGTGATGAGAAATCCACGGCGATCGGGTTCGCGGACTGCCCCGATGAGCTCATCGTCTGGCTGGTCGAGCAAGGGCTTGATGTGGATGCGAGCGATGACCGTGGCAGGACTCCGCTCTGGAGGCGCGCGTTCCTCGGCCAGCCCCAACCGGTTGCTCAGATCCCGCTGCTGGTCGGCCTCGGTGCGGATATCGAGGCCCGGAGCGATGCGGGCAAAACACCCCTGCAGGCAGCGGTCGAACGGCAGCGGGTCGAGTCGACGCGCGTACTGCTGGAACAGGGAGCCTCGGCCGATGTGTTCGACGCTAAGGGAGCGCCGCTCCTGCTGCTCGGCCTCAGCACCACGAGGAACACCGGCATCGCGGACATGGCCGCCACTGCGAAGCTCCTGCTGGATCGTGGTGCGACCGGGACGCCCGCCATGTGCGAGCAGGTGGAGCGGATCGGCCGCGACTTCGAGTTCCACAGGGCGAAGTTCAACCCCACGCTGCTCGCTGCGGCGGAGGCCGGGCTCGCACACCTGTATCGGCTTTTCAACGTCACTCCCGAGGACCGCACCGAACCTCACGATGGCCATTCCGCTATCGCACTGCCCACTGGCGCGTGGCAGGAGCAGCACGCAGCGCTGTGGCGCTCACTCGTGCCATCGTCTGGTCCCGCCGAAACGGTGCAGGGCGAGGTCCTCCGCATCACCGGACGGATCGCCGACGAGAGCGTCCGCAACGGCGGGATGAATGGGGATGATGACTACCGAGCCATGGTCGACGCGTTGCCGGGATACCGTGCCCTCGGTAATCCCTTAGACGCAGATGACCTGCACCAAGCGCGCGAGCTTGCCGGAGCCGTGATCGGCGAAGAAGGGCCCGCCGCCCAGGTTGACCGCCTCAGTGAATTGGCCATCCGGTGGGTGGGAGGAAATCCTGTCCCGATTCCTTTGGGGTCTGTGCCGTATTCGCGCTGAATGGGGAATGCGCACCCCTCGTGGCAGGGTGGGGGAACGAAACCGCGATCGCCGCCCGCGGACCCCGCCTCACCGCGAGGCAAAGCTGGGTGCACGCAGCCACACCCCAAGGAGACGCACCACATGTCCCTGACCTTCGATGCAATCCTGCGCAGTGCCGGGATCGATCCCGCGCAGGCGCTTGTCATCCGTCATGCCTACGTGCGCGAGCACGAGGATTCCGGCATGGCGGGCATCCATGCCGACTCCACCGACGAGCAGGTGCTCGCCTACACGGGGCAGCATTCGTCGAAATCGGGCACTTTCCCCGTCTCCCCGCCCAAGATCTGGGTGGTCTTCCTCCGAGAAGGCGGTGATCGGGCGCGTCTCTGGTCGGTTGTGGAGAACCGGGGAGAGGTGTCCGACGATGGGGTGGTGCGCACGTTCGACATCACCCAGACAGGCCATCTGGCCGACCTGCGCAACCGCCTTGTCATCGGCTGGCGGGCTCCCCGCGCGTGGCGCCTCAACGGACCGACTGCCGCGCGCTATCCCGTTCTCGAAATCGCCGATGCGCCGCCGGTGCCATTCCCTGGATTCGACCAGGTGGTGCTCGATCGGCCGCAGCTCGAGGCGGCCATGCGCGAACACCGGTACGGCGCCTGGCGCACGGCGCTCGCCTCCGTCGCGGGCATCTACCTCATCACCGACACTCGCGACGGTCGTCAGTACGTCGGCAAGGCGGACGGCGCCGAGCGCATCAGCCAGCGCTGGGCCGCCTACGCGGCCAATGGCCACGGCGGCAATGTCGAACTCCGGGGCATGGACCCCGCGACCTTCCGCTACTCGATCCTCCGGGTCTTCGACCCGGCAACGCCTGCGCATGTCATCGACGCGGCGGAAGGCCACTTCAAGCAGGCACTCGATACGCGCCGCCACGGGCTCAACCGGAATTGAGCCGGAAAAGCTCGACCGCTCCTTGCAGTTCCCACGACAGCTAAGGTCACCATCATGTTCACCGGCATCGACCTGGCCGCCGACCCGCGTCGCACCGGCGTTGCGACCCTTCGGGACGACGACGCCGCCATTGTCGTCAGCGACGTCCACGTCGGGGCCAACGACGACGACGTCATCGCGCACGTCGCTGCCTCCACCAAGACCGGCGTCGATGTGCCGTTCGGGTGGCCGCGGGGCTTCACACACCTCGTCGGCGCCCACCGCGACGGCACGCTCGAACCGCCCGCGGACACCGGTCCAGACTGGCGGCGCGAGGTACTCTTCCGCGCCACCGACCGCGAGGTGCGCCGGCGCGTGGGCAAGGTCCCGCTCAGCGTCGCCTCGGACAAGATCGCCTACCCCGCCATCCGCTGGGCCGGCATCGCAGCCCGCCTGCGCGCGGACGGCACTCCGACTCCGCTCGATGGGTCCGGCCATGCCTGCGAGGTCTATCCCGGGGGAGCGCTCGCCATCTGGGGCCTGCCGCACGCCAAATACAAGGGCACACAGGCCGCCGAGGTGCGCCGCACACTCGTAGAACGCCTGGCCGAGCGCTTGCCCTCCCTCGACTGGGGAGAGCACCGCGACGCGTGCATCGCAGACGACAACGCGCTCGACGCCGTCATCGCCGCGCTCATCGCACGAGCGGTGGCGCGCGGCGAGGCCGTGCCGCCGTCACCGAAACTCAGCGAGGAGGCCGTCGCGGAGGGGTGGATCTGGCTCCCGGCCTCATAAAACGACCTGCAACTCCAGGGGTGAGGCTGGAACCGGGACGGAAGCCGAAGCCCCTCTGAAGCCGACAACCTGCAGCCATCAGGCGACACAGCACTCGCCTCAGTCCCGTCCCAGCTCCCGCCAGCTCGACTCCGAGACGTGGACGCCGAAGCGCTGCGCGGCGTCGAGGATGCGCCGCCACGCCTCGTCGCGCTCGGCATCGCTGACGCCCTCGACCTGGTCGAAGCGGGTCAGTGCATCGCGCACGTGCCGCGCGTCGATGAGCGGCTCCTTGCGCTCCCGGGGGAACGCGAAGGCGGAATCGGGCAGCTCATCGCGCTCGCGGGCACTCAACCTTGTCATGACCTCACTCCTCTCCGGATCATCGTGGCACGCGCGGCGCCACTTCTCCATAGCGGCGGCGCGGCCAGCCCCAGCCGCGCCAGCATCGACACAGCGCACCCCGCCGCCCCACTGGCCCACGGCGCACGCCACTCACTCCGCGAAGTCGATGACCACCTCGTACATGCCCTTGATCAGGCGCATCCCCGTGAACCCCAGGCGCAGGAGCCGGGGCATCCGCGACCTATCGGCCAGGTAGGAGGAGAAGTCGAACTCGACGCGGACGTTCGCGATCCGATCGCTCCAGCCGCGGACCTCGTAGGGGTCCTTGAGGCGGAACGGCATGCGGGCGTTCGGGGTGCCCGAGCGGCTGATCTGGCGCTCGCTGCCCGCCGTGACCAGCGGTGACTCCGCGTCGTAGCAGAACCGCCCGCCGGGGAAGCGCTCGCCCATGGCCCGCACGAGGTCACGGGCATCGGCGACCTCGACGTAGTACATGACCCCAGGTGCGACCGCGATGACGCCCCGGCTGGCGTCCACCCGGTCCAGCCACGCGTGGTCGGTGAGCGAGTACGGCAGGTCGACCTCCCGCTCGCTCGGCTCGACCCACTGCCGACGCATCTCCAGCACGTCGGGGAAGTCCAGGTTGTACACGGGCGAGGACTCGTCAGACACCTCGGGCGCCAGCCGATCGAGCCCGCAGCCGATGTTCACCACCGCCGCCCCGGGGTGCTCCGCGACGTACCGGTTGACCTCTGTGACGGTGAGGAGGTGGCGCAGCCCGTAGACCATCGCCGGCCCGCGGCCCAGCTACTCGGCGGAGCTGCCGGCCGCGCTGCGGATCCGCGCGGCCTGCTCGGCCCACGGGTCGGCAAACGGCTCCGGCCACCGCCGCGCGGAGTCCGCGCGGCCCATGAGCGGGAAGAACAGGGTCTCCTGGACGGGAGTAAGTGGCACGTGCTCTCCTTCTGCTGGTGGTTGTGCGGTCTGCTCGCGGTAGCGCTCTCAGGTAGCGATCGGACACTCAGGAGTCGTGCTTGTCGTGTTCGATCGCGCTGCTGCTCTCTCCCGCATCGACGCCCGCCCCCGCATCGCCGCTCGCTCCCGCATCACCGACCGCCTCCGCATTGCCGGTGGCGATGAGCCGCTCGACGTCCGCGCGCTCCACGCCGAAGCCCGTGAAGCCGGGCAGCCGGCCGATGGGGATGGACCCGAGCATCGCGAGCGCGGTCTGACTGCCCTCCTCACCGGCGCCGAGGCGCCCGGCCAGACCCGCGAGCAGCGGGCCCGCGACGGGGTGCTCGCGCACCTCGGCGACGGTGGACTCCATGCTCAGCGGCGGGCGCACCGCCTCGCCGGCAACCGCCACGTCCACGCTGCCGCGGATGTCCCGGCTCGAGGCGCCCACGTCCAGCCGGTACGTGCCCGGCTCCACGACGAAGCGCCCCACCCGCTCGTCCCAGTACGCGAGGTCCGCAGCCCGCACCATGAACCCCACCTCGCTGGCCTGCCCGGCAGGAATCTCCACGGAGGCGAACGCCCGCAGCTCGCGCGGAGGCCGCGCCACGATGGAGTCGCCGAGGTGTGCGTATACCTGGACGACCTCGCGCCCGTCGCGCTCGCCCCGGTTCTCCACGGTCACCGTGACCGCGATGTCGCCGGACTCGCACACCCGGGCGGTCGGCTGGCCGTAGGCGAACGCGGTGTAGGACAGCCCGTGGCCGAACGGATAGGCGACCTCCCACTCCCGCTTGTCGTACCAGCGATAGCCCACGAACACGCCCTCGCCGTAGCGCACGCGGCCCAGCTCCCCGGGGAAGTTCCCGAACGCCGGGGTGTCCTCGAGGCGCAGGGGAATCGTCTCGGCCAACCGCCCCGAGGGGTTCACGGCGCCCAGCAGCACATCCGCGGTGGCCGAACCGCCCGCCTGGCCCAGCAGCCACGCCTCGACGATCGCGGGCGCCCGGTGAGCGAACGGCAGCGCGACGACCGAGCCGTTGGACAGCACGACCACCGTGCGCGGGTTGGCATCGAGCACCGCGTCGAGGACCGCGAGCTGGTGGGCCGGCAGGTGGATGTGGCCGCGGTCGTAGCCCTCGGACTCCTCGTTGTCGGTCAGGCCCAGGAAGACCACCGCGGTGTCGCACGCGGCGGCCAGTGCCGCGGCCTCCTCCCGCAGCGCGACCCCGGCTTCACCGCCTCCGCCGTGACCATTGCCGTCACCCCCGCCGTTGAACGCGAACCCCGGCGCGAAGGCGACGCGCTCACCCAGAGCCTCGCGCAGCGCGTCGAGTGCCGAGTCCACCCGGGTGGGGTTGATGTGCGAGGAGCCCCCGCCCTGGAAGCGCGGGGTGCGGGCGAACTCGCCGATGACCGCCACCGAGCGCTGCGGGTCGAGCGGCAGCAGGGGAGCGGCGGGCCCGGCCAGCGCCTCGGCCTCCGTGGGCGCGCCGGCCCAGGGCGCGGGCTCGTTGCGCAGCAGCACGATGCCCCGGCCCGCGGCCTCCCGCGCGATCGCGTGGTGGGCCGCGACGTCCAGGGTGCGGGGCGCACTCGCTGCGGTCTCTGCCAGTCCGACCCCTGCCGGCTCGGTTCCCGCCGTCCCGGCCCCTCCCTGCTGAGCCTCCGCCCGCCCGGTCTCGGCCCGGCGGACCAGCTCGACGATGCGCTCGGCCGCCGCATCGAGGACGGCGGGGGAGAGGTCGCCGGACTCGACGGCCGCCTCGACCTGCGCATTCGGCTCACCGGAGCCCCCGGGCATCTGCAGGTCGAGTCCCGCCGCGAGCGCCGCCACTCGGTCGCGCACCGCACCCCAGTCGGAGACGACGAGGCCGTCGAAACCCCATTCCTCGCGCAGCACCTGGGTGAGCAGCCAGGGGTTCTCCGAGGCGAGCACGCCGTTGATGCGGTTGTACGAGCACATGACGGTCCACGGCCGCGCCTGCTGGACCACGCGTTCGAAGCCGCGCAGGTAGATCTCGCGCAGCGGGCGCTCGTCGACCTCGGCGGAGATGCGCAGACGGTCGGATTCCTGGTTGTTCACGGCGAAGTGCTTGAGCGAGGCGCCCACCCCGCACGACTGGATGCCCTCGACCATGCCGGCGGCCACGGCCCCGGTGAGCAGGGGGTCCTCGGAGAAGTACTCGAAGTTGCGGCCGCACAGGGGTGAGCGCTTGATGTTGATGCCCGGTCCCAGGACCACCGCGACGTCGGCGAGGAGCGCCTCGGTGCCGAGCGCGGCCCCCACTCGCCGGGCCAGCTCCGGGTCGAACGAGGAGCCCAGTGCCACCGCCGGCGGGAAGCACGTGGCCGGGATGCTCGCAGCGAGACCCAAGTGGTCCGCGTCGTCGCCCTGCTTGCGCAGGCCGTGCGGGCCGTCGGAGAACGCGATGGAGCCGATGCCGGCGGTCGGGATCGCGCGCGTCGTCCAGAAGTCGGCGCCGCTGGTGAGCGAGGCCTTCTCCTGGGTGGTCAGGCCGGCCAGGGCCTGGGCGATCGGTCCGGTGGGCGCCGAAGGTGCAGGGGAGGTCATGGGCGTCTCGCTTCGCGTGGAACGGTGAACGGTGTGGTGCCGAAAGGGGTGCAGCCGGATGCCTTGGCAGGGCGTCCTAGCGCTCATGCTGGCACGTTCGAGCGGCGGGCAAAACCCCTGATAAGCAGCGGTCGTCCCGCCCCGCCAAGCACCCTTGCCGGGTTCCCCTGCCGCGCGCCACCTGCCCCCCCATGACCTCCCATGACGCGCCACCGCTCCCACCGGAGCGGCCCCGCTAGGCTGACCGCACCCCGCGCCCGGCCACCGGGCGCGACCGCCCCAGGGAGGTTCCATGTCCGCACCCGCCCAGGACATCGCCGGGCCCGCGCCAGTGGGCGAGGCGACCGCCCCCACCGGCCTGCGCCGGACCATGGAGTCGCGCCACCTCGTCATGATCGCCCTCGGCGGGGTCATCGGCTCCGGGCTCTTCGTCTCTTCGGGGTACACGATCGCCCAGGCGGGCCCGCTGGGCGCCGTCATCTCCTACGGCCTGGGGGCGCTTGTGGCCTACATGGTCATGAGCTGCCTGGGTGAGCTCACCGTCGTCCACCCGGTCTCCGGCGGCTTCCACGACCACGCCACCCGCTACCTGGGCCCCGCGTGGGGCTTCGCCGTCGCGTGGCTGTACTGGATGTGCTGGGCGGTGGCGCTCGGCAGCGAGTTCACCGCGGCGGGTCTGCTCATGCAGCGCTGGTTCCCCGCGGTGCCCGTCTGGGTGTTCTGCCTGCTGTTCGCGGCCCTGCTGTTCGGCATCAACGCCACGTCCTCGCGCGTGTTCGCGGAGACGGAGTTCTGGTTCTCGCTCGTCAAGGTCGTCGCCGTCGTCGCCATGATCGTTGTGGGCGCCGGCGTCATCACCGGCATCAGCCCCGCGGGCGAGGCTCCGGCGGGCCTGGGCGGATTCGCCACCTCCGGCGGGCTGTTCCCCACCGGCGCGGGCGGCGTGCTCGTGACGATCCTCGCGGTCTTCTACGCGTTCTCCGGCACGGAGCTCATCGGCGTGGCCGCCGGCGAGGCGAAGGACCCCGCCCGCTGCATTCCGCGCGCCCTGCGCACCGCGGTCCTGCGCCTGACGATCTTCTTCGTGGGCGCCATCGCCGTTATCGCGGCCCTCGTCCCGTTCGAGACCGCCGGGGTGGACGAGAGCCCCTTCGTCACCGTGTTCGACCGGGCGGGGCTGCCCTTCGGAGCCGATGTGATGAACTTCGTCATCATCACCGCGCTGCTGTCGGCCGGCAACTCCGGGCTCTACTCGTGCACCCGCATGCTCCACTCCCTGGGCGAGCACGGTCAGGCCCCGCGCGCGCTTGCCCGCACCACCCGCCGCGGCATCCCGCTGCTGGCGCTGGGCATCTCGATGCTCGGTGGGCTGGCCTCGCTGCTGTCGAGCGTCGTGGCCTCCGAGAAGCTCTTCCTCGCGCTCGTGTCCGTTGCGGGCTTCGCCGTCGTCGCCGTGTGGATGGCGATCGTGGCCTCGCAGATCTCGTTCCGCCTGCGTCTGCGCCGGCGCGGTGGCCGGGCGGGAGACCTGGCCTACCGCTCGCCGTTCTTCCCCGTGCTGCCCATCCTCGCGCTGGTGGCGCTGACGGCCTCGCTTGTGGGCGTGGCCCTCGATCCCGCCCAGCGGGCGGCGCTGTGGTTCGGGCTGCCGTTCACCGCGGTGTGCGTGGGCTGGTACTGCCTGCGCCACGGCCGGTCCTCGCTGCGGCCCGCGCCCGAGGTGTGGGCCGCGCAAGTGCCCCCGGTGCACCATCCGCTCGGCTAGCTGCGCTGACGACCCCCGGCATGAACCGGGCGTCTCGTGAACCTGCCGAGCCTGGGCTGCGATGCCCAGCGGTGCAGGCCCAGCAGTGAGGGTCCCGCGCTCGGACCCTGTGTCGCGAGCACGGCACTGCGGGGGCACGCCTGGCGGACCGGCGCCTCGGCGGCAGGGCACCTACGGCGCCGGGCGCACGAGCGAGGCGAGCTCCGGTTCCTCCTCCACGAGGGTGCGCGCCGTGGCGAGGATCGCGCGCTCGAGGGCCTGCGCCGCGCGCGAGGGGCGGATCCCCGCCCGGGTGGCGAGGCTGACGGTGCGCGAAAGGCTCGGCTCGACGAGCGGCACGGAGGTCAGCTGCGGCCGGTCGACGAGCACCATCGCGGGCACCACGGCCACGCCCAGCCCCCGCTCGACGAAGCGCAGGACGGCGTCCATCTCCGCGCCCTCGACGACGACGGCGGGGGACAGGCCCGCCGCGGCGAACGCGGCATCGGTGGCCTCGCGCAGGTCATAGCCGTGGTGGAACTGGACCTGGGGGAGCGCGGCGAGCTGGGCCAGCGTGACGGCACCGCGCGGCAGCAGCGGGAAGTCCGCCCCGCAGACCACGACGAGGTCCTCGCCCAGCACCGCGCGCAGGTCCAGGCGCGGCATCCGCGCGGCCGGCTCCAGCGTGCGCGTGATGAGCGCCAGGTCGAGGTCGCCGGCGCCGAGCGCGCCGATGAGCTCGCGCGAGCCCTTCTCCATGAGCTCGAGCTCGATGCCCGGGTGGGCGCGGTGGAAGCGGCCCAGCGCCTCGGCGGCCAGGCTCACGCACAGCGTGGGCGTGGCGCCCAGGCGGACCCGGCCGCGGCGCAGGCCCGCGAGCTCGTCGAGGTCACGGCGCACCGCCTGCGCATCGGCGAGCATCCGGCGGGCGGTGGGCAGCAGCGCCTCGCCGGCGGCGGTGAGGGCGATGCGCCCGTGCGCGCGGTCGAAGAGCCGAGCGCCCAGCTCCCGCTCGAGGGTGGAGATCTGGCGGCTGAGCGAGGGCTGGGCCAGATGCAGGGCCGCGGCGGCCCTCGTGAAGTGGCCGGTCCGGGCGACTTCGGCAAAGCCCGCGAGCTGTTCGAGATTCACCCCCATAGCGTAGGGATATCAAGGTCAGTTGAACAATGCATTGGACGCATAGATCAGGCGTACCTAACCTGGTCGGCATGACTGCCACAGCGGGCCCTGCCCCCACCACAGAACACGTCATCGCCACCTCCGTGCTCGTCATCGGCACCGGCGGCTCCGGCCTGCGCGCCGCCATCGAGGTGGCCGAGTCCGGCGTCGACGTCGTCGCCGTGGGCAAGCGCCCCAAGGAGGACGCCCACACCTCGCTGGCCGCCGGCGGCATCAACGCCGCCCTGGCCACGATGGACCCCGATGACACATGGCAGCAGCACGCGGCGGACACGATCAAGGAGTCCTACGGGCTGGCCAACCCCCGCACCGTGGAGATCGTCACCCAGGGCGCCGCGCAGGGCATCGCCGACCTCGAGCGCTACGGGATGGCGTTCGCCAAGGAGGAGGACGGGCGGATCTCCCAGCGCTTCTTCGGCGCCCACACCTGGCGGCGCACCGCCTTCGCCGGGGACTACGCCGGCCTGGAGATCCAGCGCACCCTCATCCACCGCGCGCAGGCGCTCGACATCCCCATCCTCGACCGCGTCTACATCACGAAGCTGCTCGTGGCCGACGGCCGGATCTTCGGCGCCTACGGCTTCGACACGCTCGACGGCACCCGCTACCGGATCAACGCGGACGCCGTCATCCTGGCCGCCGGCGGCCACAACCGGATCTGGCGGCGGACCTCCTCGCGCCGCGATGAGAACACCGGCGACTCGTTCCGCCTGGCCGTCGAGGCCGGCGCCCGCCTGCGCGACGCCGAGCTCGTCCAGTTCCACCCCTCGGGCATCCTCGAGCCGGAGAACGCGGCGGGCACCCTGGTCTCCGAGGCCGCGCGCGGTGAGGGCGGCATCCTGCGCAATGCCCTGGGCGAGCGGTTCATGGAGCGCTACGACCCGGAGCGGATGGAGCTGTCCACCCGCGACCGCGTGGCGCTGGCCGCCTACACGGAGATCCAGGAGGGCCGCGGCACCGAGCACGGCGGCGTGTGGCTCGACGTCTCGCACCTGCCGCGCGAGACGATCATGAGCCGCCGGCCGCGGGTGTACCAGACGCTTATGGAGACCCAGATGCTCGACATCACCCAGAGCCCCATCGAGATCGCCCCCACCGCCCACTACTCGATGGGCGGGGTGTGGGTGGACCCCGTCGACCACAGCACCGACGTCGCGGGCCTGTGGGCGATCGGCGAGGCGTCCTCCGGGCTCCACGGCGCCAACCGCCTGGGCGGCAACTCGCTCATCGAGCTGCTCGTCTTCGGCCGGCTCGTGGGCCAGAGCGCGCTCGCCTATTCCGCGGGCCTCGAGGCGCAGGTGCGCTCCGCCGAGGCGGTGGCGCAGGCCCGCGGCGAGGTCCAGGAGCTGCTCGACTCCCAGGGCACGGAGAACGTGCGCGCCCTCCAGCGTGAGGTGCGCAACCTCATGACCGAGCACGCCGGCGTGGTGCGCGACGAGGCCGGCCTGCGGGCGGGGCTCGACAGGCTCGCCGACATCGAGGCGCGGATGGCCCAGGTGGGCATCCACCCGGACATCGCCGGCTACGCCGATCTGTCCCACGCCTTCGACCTCAAGTCCTCCGTGCTTGCCGCCCGCGCCACCCTCGAGTGCGCGCTCGAGCGGCGCGAGACCCGCGGGTGCCATAACCGCAGCGACTACCCGGAGATGGACCCGGAGCTCCAGGTCAACCTCGTGTGGTCCCCGGAGGCCGGCGTCGTGCGCGAGCGGATCCCGGAGGCCGACCCGGCCGTCGCCGCGCTCATGCACTCGGGCGAGGAGATCGACCTGCAGGGCAAGCTCGTCGAGTAGCGGGCACACCGGCCCCGGGGTGCCCGAGGCCGGGGGGGGCGTGCGTCGGGCCGGCCGGGGCTGCCCAGTGCTGGGGCTGCCCAGTGCTGGGGTTGTCCGGTGCCGGGGTTGCCCGGTGCCGGGGACCGGGGGCTAGGGTGGGCACCCCGCCACAGGGCGGATCGCCGCGAGAAGGGAACGACATGGCCCAGACATCGGACCAGCAGAACCAGCACGCTCAGGAAGCCCTGCAAGACGAGGACCGCCAGCAGGCCGAGGACCGCAGCCCCGCCCCGGATCACGCCGAGGACGGCGCCTTCTTCCCCTCGCCCTACTCGCTGTCGCAGTACACCGCGCCCACGACCGACTTCGACGGGTTCGCCACGGACGAGGCCTATGCCGGCGATCGCTGGAAGGTCCTCGTCATCGCCACCGCCGAGCGCTACATGCTCATGGACAACGGCACGTTCTTCTCCACCGGCAACCACCCGGTCGAGACCCTGCTGCCGCTGCACCACATGGCGCACGCGGGCTACGGCATCGACATCGCGACGATCGACGGCACGCCCGCCAAGTTCGAGTGGTGGGCCTACCCCTCGCAGGACGCAGCCGTAGCCCAGGCCTGGGAGGCCTCGCGCGCGGACTTCAAGGCCCCCAGGCGCCTGTCCGACGTCATCGCGGATGGGCTGGAGGACTACGCCGCGGTGTTCATCCCCGGCGGCCACGGGGCCATGAATGCCCTGCCGTTCAGCGCCGAGGTGCAGGAAGCGCTCGACTTCTTCCTGGCCGAGGACCGGCTCATCGTCTCCCTGTGCCACGGACCGGCCGCCTTCCGGGCCGCCGGGCTGGGCCGGTCATCGAACCCGTTCGCGGGCTTCGCCATCACGGCCTTCCCCGACGCCCTGGACTTCGGGGCGAACCTGGAGATCGGCTACCTGCCCGGCCCTATGCCGTGGAAGCTGGGCGAGGCGCTGCGCGCCGAGGGGCTGACGATCCTCAACGACGACATGACCGGCCAGACGACCCGCGACCGCAATGTCCTCACCGGCGACAGCCCCCTGGCCGCCAACGCCCTGGGCAAGGAGGCCGCCGCCGCGCTGCTCGAGCGCTTCGGCTCTTAAGCGTCCCCCCGGGCCCGCTCACGCGGGCCGAGTGGTGCTCTCCGAGAGCTCGCGGTGCTCGTCGGCGCTCGCCAGCACCCGCGCGGACTGCTCGCGCACGGCGTGGAGCGCATCGCGGCCCAGGTAGAGGCGCGAGGGCGGGTTCGGCAGGTCCGCGAGCTCGACGATCGCGCGCGCGACGAGGGCGGGGTCCCCGCCCTGTGCGTGGTTGAGGCCGTCGAGCTGCGCGAGTGCGCGGGAGACCTGCGTGTAGTCCTCGATCGTGTCAGCCGGGCGCCGTGAGGACGACGCGTCGAGGAAGTCCGTGCGCACGCCGCCGGGGCACACGGCCGTGGCCCGCACCCCGAACTCGGCGGCCTCCTGGGCCACCGCCTCCGTGAGCATGAGCACCGCCGCCTTCGTGGCGCTGTAGAGCCCGGTCGCCGGGCTCGTCACGGTCGCGGAGATCGAGGCCATATTCACGATCATGCCGCTCCGCTGCCGGCGCATGGCGCCCAGCGCCGCGCGGGTGACCCGCAGCAGGCCGAAGACGTCCACCTCGAAGTTCGCGGCGACCTCCGCATCAGAGAACTCCTCCACGGCCCCCAGCAGGGAATAGCCCGCATTGTTGACGACCACGTCGAGGCGGCCGAACTCGGCGACGACCGCATCGACCGTGGCCTGCGCGCTCTCGGCGCTGCCCAGGTCCATGGCGACGGCGCGGAAGCGGTCCGCACCCGCCTCGACCTGCGCCCGCAGCCGCTCCGGCGAGCGCGAGGTGCCCACCACCGTGTGGCCGGCGGCCAGTGCCGCCCGGACGATCTCCAGCCCCATGCCCTTCGAGGCTCCCGTGACGAGCCAGACGCCTGTGGCCATGCTTCCTCCTGGTGCCGCGCGGATGTGGGCCGATCCTACCGCGCGCTCAGTCGAACGCGCGCTCCTCGCGCAGGCGCGGCTCGACCGTGAGCTGCGGGCGGATTCCGACCTTGCCCGAGTAGAACGCGCGGATGCGGTCCATGTCTGCGGCCACATCGCCGGTGAGGTCGATGGTGGGGCCGAGTCCCGTGGTCTTCGTGGCGCTGTCGACGAAGCCCAGCGTCACGGGCATGCCGGCCTCGGTGGCGATGCGGTAGAAGCCGGACTTCCAGTGCTCGTGAGCACCGCGGGTGCCGTCGGGGGTGACGACGATGCCGAACGACTCCCCGGCGTGCACCCGCGCCACGACCTGCGCGACGATCCGGCTGGGGTCCGAGCGGTCCACCGGGATCCCGCCGAGCGCGCGCATGATGGGCCCCCGCCAGCCCGCGAACAAACTGTGCTTGCCCAGCCAGCGCACGTGGATGCCCAGGCGCCACGCGATCGCCAGCATGAGCGGAAAGTCCCAGTTCGAGGTGTGCGGGGCGCCCAGCAGCACGGTGGGCCGGCTGGGGGCGGGCTCGGTGGCCAGCGTGTACGGGCTCAGGCGCCAGAAGCCGCGCGCGATCAGGCGTCGAATCATGGCGCCCACCCTAGGCGACGCGCCGCCAGCGGCCTATTCGCGTCCGGGGCGGCTGGCCTAGGGTGGGCGCCATGGCGAAGCCCCCCGCCCGCATCGCGGGCGACCTCCTGGACGAGCACGGCACGACGTATGCCCAGCAGGCGGGGATCCGCCTGGCCGATCGTCCGGCGCCCCTCTTCCAGCTGCTCGTGCTCGCCAACCTCCTGTCCGCCCGGATCGGGGCGGACATCGCGGTCGCCGCGGCGCGCGAGCTCTGGGCCGCCGGCCTCACCACTCCCGCGCGCATGCGCGACTCGGGGCGCGCTGAGCGCGTGGCGGCTCTGGGCCGCGCGGGCTACCGGCGCTACGACGAGAGCACTGCCACACGGCTGCGCGCCATGTCCGAGCAGCTGCTCGCGGACTACCGCGGTGACCTGCGCCGGCTCCGCGCCGACGGGGGCGCAGACCTCGCAGCCCTCGGCCGGCTGCTGCAGGCGTTCCCCGGCATCGGACCCGCGGGCGCGCAGATCTTCCTGCGCGAGGCCCAGGGGGTCTGGTCGCTGGAACCGGTCTTCGACGCCAAGGCCCTCGAGGGCGCCCGCCGGGCGGGGCTGCCGGCCGACCCCGAGGCGCTGGCCGGCCTCGTCGCCCCTGCCGACCGGGCGCAGTTCGCCGCCGCGCTCGTGCGCCGCGCGCTGCAGAAGTAGGACCCGCGACCGCGCAGGGCACGAACTGCTGGGCCCGGACTGGGGATCCGGTCCTGCTCGGCCCACAGTCCCGGACGCGTCCAGCCGGGCCCGATTGTGACGTGTGCCCTTGCCGCGCGGATAAAAATGAGTACGCTCAAAAATGAGCGCATGGAGCATGCGCGGCCGCCGCGGCGGCTGAGCGAGGAGGGACACCATGAGTCAGATCGCACACGTCACCGTGCTGGGAGCCGGAGTGCTCGGCACGCAGATCGCCTACCAGACCGCCTACCGCGGCTTCGACGTTACCGTCTACGACATCGGCGATGAGGCCCTGACCGCCGGCCGCAAGCGGCTGGACGCGCTCGTCGCCGCCTACCGCGCCGAGGTCGAGGGCGCCACCGAGGCGAGCACGCAGGCCGCGCTCGACCGCCTGACGATGACGACGGACCTCGCGCAGGCCGCGGGGAATGCCGACCTCATCATCGAGGCCGTCCCCGAGCGCCTCGACATCAAGCGCGAGACCTACGAGAAGCTCGCGGCGCTCGCCCCCGAGCGCACGATCTTCGCGACGAACTCCTCGACGCTGCTGCCCAGCGACATCAAGGACTTCACCGGGCGCCCCGACCGGTTCCTCGCCCTGCACTTCGCCAACCAGATCTGGAAGTTCAACACCGCGGAGGTCATGGGCACCGCGGACACGAGCCCCGCCGTCTTCGACACGGTCGTGGAGTTCGCCCGGGAGATCGGCATGGTGCCCATTCCCGTGCTCAAGGAGCGCCCGGGCTACGTGCTCAACTCGCTGCTCGTGCCCTTCCTCAACGCGGCCCTCGACCTGGCCGCGGGCGGCTATGCGCAGCCCCAGGACGTCGACAACGTCTGGCGGATCGCCACGGGCGCTCCCATGGGACCGTTCCAGATCTACGATGTCGTGGGGCTGGGCACGGCCTACAACATCCTGGCCAGCGGCGATGAGCACAGCCAGCGCCTCGCCGCGTGGCTCAAGGAGCACTACATCGATCGCGGCCGCCTGGGCGTCGGCGCGGGCGGCGGGTTCTACGACGACCCGCAGGCCTGAGCCGCCCGCCTCCCAGTGGTGACGGCGCACGCGCGTCGGTAGGCTTCAGGTGCCGCGCCACCCGTGCGGTGGGCACGCCGCCGGGCGGGCCGCAGACAGGGAGGTCCGTGTGGGCGCAGCGCCGAGGGGCGAGGGCCGGGAGGCCGCCCAGACCCGCCGGGAGACCGCGGCCGACCGCCGCGAGTGGGCCGCGATGTGCAGGCACGTGCGCGTGCCCACGATGTGGGGCATTCCGCTCCGCCTCTTCCTCGCGGCCCTCGCGCTGGGCCTCCTGCTGCCCCTGGCCGATCGCGTCCTGGCCCCGCTGACGGCCTACCCGCCCCTCGACGCCGGCGCCGTGGGCTCGCTGCTCGGCATCATCTCCGGGGCCATGGTCACGCTCGCCGGCCTGGTCTTCAGCGCGCTGACGGCGGCCATGAGCCTGGGAGTGACCGCCCTGTCGGTGCGCATCTCCCCGGTCTTCCAGGGCGATCGCGTCATCCAGTGGGGGCTGGGCTGCTTCGTGGGCGCGTTCGCGTATGCGCTGCTCATCGCGCTCTCGATCGCCGTGGGCGGTCAGGCGTACCGGCCCTGGGCCTCGACCATCGTGGCGGTCATCATCACGACGGGCTGCGGCATCATGTTCATCGCCGTGGTTGTGCGCGTGTGCCGCCTGCTCAACCCCGGCGGCCTGCTGCGCCGCCTCGCCGCCGAGGGGCGCGAGGCCTCGCGCTACGACCCCGCCCGCTTCCACACCCGCGCCGCGGAGCTGGCCACGGGCACCGCGGCCGGCGGCGATGCGGTGCGGCGGCGCAGGCGCACGCCGCGCGGGGACGTGGTGCTGGCCGTCAACATCCCGCGCCTGCTCGACTGCGAGGACGCCTGGGGCGTGCGCATCGAGCTCGTCCCGAGCCTGGGCACCCCCGTGCCGGTGGGGGGCCTGCTGTTCCGCACGAGCGCGCCGGCCAGCCGCGCGCAGTGCCGCACCCTCGAGTCCGTCCTGGCGTTCGGCGACGTGCTCTCGCCCGCGAGCGGCCCCTTCGGCGCGATCCGCGCCATGGTCGACATCGCACTCAAGGCGCTCTCGCCCGCGGTCAACGACCCGAGCCGGGCCGTCCAGGCACTCGATGAGATCGAGGACATCCTCGCCGAGCTCGCCCCGGACATCGCCGCCCGCGAGGCGCTGCTCGCCGCCCACCCCGACGCCTCCGTCCTGCGCGACTGGACCCGCAGCTGGGACGACTACGTGGCCGCGGCCACGGACGAGATCCGCCAGTACGGCACCGGCAGCGTGCAGATCCAGCGCCGCCTGCGGGCGCTCTTCGACACGTTGGCCGCGCAGTGCGAGCCCGGGCAGCGGGGGGCGCTGGCCGAGCGCCGCGCCGTCCTCGACCGCGGGCTCGAGCGGTGGTGGGCCGATCCGCTCGATCGCAGGCTCGCCGGGTGCGCCGACCCGCAGGGGCTGGGCCGTGCCGCCGGGACCGCCGAGGCCCCGCCGGCCTGAGCGCTGCCGCTCAGCCCCGCCCCGACTCGGGTGCACCGCCCGTGGCCGCCCACACCTCGCGCCACTTCGCCGCCAGCGTGTCGGCGGTCTCGTGGGCGTTGAGGCCGCTGGGGTTCGGCAGCGCCCACAGCGGCACATCGTGCGGCCAGCCGGGCACCCAGGGCGCACCGTCGTCGGCTGCGGCCGGCTGCCGGCCGAGCACCGCCGCGGGCCGGTCGAAGGCCGTGCGGAAGGCGGTGATGCCCACGATCGCCACGGCGCCGGGCCGCAGCACGGCCGTCCGCCGGGCCAGCCGCTGCCCGCCCGCGCGCAGCTCCGCGGGCTTCAGCTGGGCGGCGCGGGCCGTGGTGCGGCCCACGAGGTTGGCGATGCCGATGCCGCGCTCGGCGAGCAGGCGCTCGTCGGCCGGGCTCAGCCCGCGCGAGGCATCGACGGTGCACGGCAGGATGCCCGCCGCCGCGAGCGAGGGCCAGAAGCGGTTGCCGGGCCGGGCGAAGGGCGCGTTCACCGCGGTCGTCCACGGGCTCGGGTTGATGCCCACGATGAGCAGGCGGACCCGGCCCGCGGACTGCGCGTCGTCCGGCAGCGGGAGCACATCGTCGCGGACCGGCCCCTCGGCCGCCGCGGCGAGCTGCGCGGGAGTGGGCCGCGCGCCGCCCAGCGGCGAGGGCCGCCGCCAGGGCCGCCAGCGCGCGGGGAGACCGGATTCGGGGCCGAGGGGAGCGGGAGGCGACATGCCCACCAGCCTAGGCGCGCCTCGGGAGCGGTCTCAGATGAGGCCGTGCTCCTCGAGGAGCTGGCCGATCTCCCCGTGCTCGAGCCTGCCGCGCAGGTAGCCGCGCAGCGCCGCCGGCCCGGGCATCTCGACCTTCTTGCCGTCGCGCATCCGGGCCGAGGCCTCGAGCAGCGCGCGCACGTCGTACGTGGAGGCCCAGGTCTCCGGCACGCCGCGCTCCACGTCGAGGAGCTCGTAGACGGCCTCCATGCCCGTGCGCACCGAGTACTCGGTCGTGAAGATCGTGTCCCGGCCGGTCTCCGCGAATTGGCCGAGGAACGCGAAGTTCTGCGCGCCCTCCGGCACCACCTGCGGGCGATCGCCGGCGCGACGGGGCATGAAGAAGCTCGTGACGTAGGGCATCATGACCGGCACGCACCGGGCGCCGGTCGCCGCGAGCTCCGGGATCTCCTCGACGGGCACGCCCAGGTGGTAGAGCCACTCCTGGGTGATCTCCTCGCCGGTGCACTGCGCCAGCGGCTTCTTCACGTAGTCGCCCTCGACATCGACGAACAGGCCGTAGACCCACACGACGATCTGGTCGGCCGGCTGCTTCTTGAAGTGCGGCTGGCGGTTGACCGTCCAGCTCAGCAGCCACTTCGAGTCCTCCGCGGTGACGATGCCGCCGGTGACCACGCGGCCGCTGAACGGGTCGCGCTGGGCGATCCGCTCGATGTAGGCGGGGATGCGCTCATCAAGCGTCGTGACGGTGGCCGACTCCCACTTCGTCTCCTCGATCGAGGAGCAGAACACCTCGGGCCGGCCGAAGGCGGGGTCCTTCTTCGCGATGCGCTTCCACAGGTCCCAGGCCGGTGCCGGGCCCTCGTTGAGGGCTGCGGGCGTGTGGTGGTCGCCGTCATCGGAGTTGTCCACGAGCGAGCCGATCGTGAGGAGCGCGAGGTCGTGCTCGCCCAGCTCGATCGTCTCCTCGGCGCCGGCGCGGCGGCAGTGGATCGCGGTGGCGCGGATCTCGCCGTTGCGGTGGGCGAAGTCCACATCGAGGACCTCGGTGCCGGAGCGGAAGACGACGCCGTGCTCGGTGAGGTAGTGCATGAGCGGCAGCACGAAGGACTCGTACTGGTTGTACTTCGTGAACTTCAGCGCCGTGAAGTCCGGCAGCCCGCCGATGTGGTGGATGAAGCGGTGGAGGTAGAGCTTGAATTCGAGCGCCGAGTGCCACTCCTCGAAGGCGAACATCGTCCGCCAGTACATCCAGAACGGGGAGTCGAGGAACTCGCGGCCCATCGCCTCGTCGATGCGCTTGCCCTCCATCTCGGAGCGCTCGGCGAGAAAGATCTTCAGCAGGTCCTTCTGCGCCCGCTTGGGCAGGTCGAAGCGGCCCTCGTGGCCCGCGTCCTCGCCCTGGCGCACGGTGGCCCGGCGCAGCGAGTAGTTGGGGTCGTCCTTGTTGAGCCAGTAGAACTCGTCGAGCACGGAGGCGCCGTCGATCTCGAGTGAGGGGATGGAGCGCATCATGTCCCACAGGCACTCCATGTGGTTCTCCAGCTCGCGGCCGCCGCGGATGACGAAGCCCTTCTCCGGGACGTCCAGGCCGTCGAGCGCGCCACCGGCGATGTCGCCCTTCTCGAGGATCGTGACGTTGGCGCCGGGGACCCCGGCGTCGCGGATGAGGAAGACGGCCGCCGCGAGCCCGGCCAGGCCGCTGCCGACGATGTACGCCTTCGTCTCCTGCGCGTGGCGTGCGGGGCGGGGGCGCGCGAATGCCTCGTAGTTGCCTGCCGTGTGCTCCATGGTCCGTCCTTCCCGATGCGTGCCGAACGGGGCTCATCCGGCCTCAATATTGAGTGTACTCAATTTTGAGTGGACTACAATCGCAGAATGACGACGATTGAGGGGGCCGCGGCGGCAGGGACATCGCCCACGACGGGGCGGGAGCCGCCGGCACCGGGCAGGCGCGAGCGGGCCAAGGCGGACAAGCGCGCGCGGATCCTCGCCGCGGCGCGCGCGCTCTTCGAGGAGCGCGGCTTCGAGGCCACCTTGATGAGCGAGGTGGCCCAGGCCGCGGACGTGGCCCAGGGGACCGTCTTCCAGCACGCGGCGACGAAGGCGGAGCTGCTCATGATGGTCACGGCGGCGCTCTGGGGCGGGCACGAGGAGGCGCAGGCCGCGGCACCGCGACCTGGGCGCGGCGTACCCGGCGCATCCGGCACCCGTCTGGCGGCGGGGGAGACCGCGGGGCAGATCGCGGACCTTATCTCGCCGTTCGTCGCCGCCATGCGCCGCTGGCCCGAGCCCACGACGTGGGTCGCCCGCGAGATCCTCTTCGGCGCGGACATGCCGCACCGTCAGCAGGTGCTCGCCCACGTGGAGGCGCTCGAGGACCAGATCGCCGCCCGGCTGCGGGGGGCGGAGGAAGCAGATCGGGAAGACAGGCAAGCGGCCCAGCCCGACTCCCGCACCGATGCCGCGGCGACCGGTGCCCGCCTCATCGTCACCGGCGTGCTCGTCGAGCTCAACCGCTCCCGGCAGGGGCGCATCGACGGCGCGGACATCGATGTGGTCCTGCGCCGGCTCATCGACCTCGTGGTGGCCGGGGCGTCAGCCGCTCGGTGACCCGGAAGCCGCCGCCGGCCGGTAACGGCTCGATGCCCCACCGCACGGCCGGCAGGCGCGTGCCCGCCAGCGCAGGCGCGCCCCGCGGAAGAGGTGCGAATGCGAGGCCCGCAGCACCGGCCCGGCCTCAACCGCGGGGTCCTCGCTGGCCCCGGTGCTGCGCGCCATCGCCTCAGTCGCGCCGCTCGGCCCGGTGCACCGCGCGCTCGAGTTCGGCCTTGTCCATCGAAGGCCTGCCCTCGATGCCGTGGCGCTTGGCGTCGGCGTACAGCTGGTCGCGGGTGCGGCCCTGGGGGCCCTCGTGCGAGTGCTGGCCCCCGCGCTTCGACGGGGACATGTCCTGCGTCGAGGTGCGCGAGGCGTCCTTCGCCTCGCCCTCCTGGGCGCGCTCCTTGTTCACGGTGCGCGCGGCGATCTCCTCCGCGGTGTCCTCGGAGCGGCCGCGCTGCTCGAGGCTGTCGCGGATGTGCTCGTACTGCCGCTCGCGCTTGTCACTCCACGGCTGCTGGGGCATGGCCGCTCCCTTCCCGCTGGCCGGCGCGCTCAGCGCCCGGCGAGCTCCTGGGCCTTCTTCTCGATCTCCGGCTCGCCGGCGGCGCTCAGGTCGATGTCGCCCACCGCGACGACGTGCGCGTGGAGCGGGTGGCTGCCCTTCTCCAGGTACTCCGCGAACGCCTGCGCGGCATTGGACTTGCCGGTGCCGTGGCCCAGCAGCACGAAGTCGCGGCCCGCGGCGTCCCTATTGAGGTCCGCGACGAGGTCGTCGAAGAAGCGCTTGAGGTCGTTCTCGTCGTCCCGGCCGGTCTTCTTCTCCACCGTGCGCATATGGTGGCCGCGCGAGTCCGGGTTCTTCTCGTGCTCGTGCGCGTCGACCTCCACGTCGTGGGCGCTGAGGTCGAAGTCGTAGAACCGCGCGTCCTCCTCCGTCAGCGTGACGACGAACAGGCGGCCGGTGCCCTCGGTCGACTCGTGCTTCGCGAAGAGGTGGCGGGCGTGCTCGATGTCCTCGATGCCCACGAGGCCGTCGTGCTGGCGGCGGAAGACCTGGCGGTGGCCGTTCATGTCGACGGCCAGGCGGTCCCCGGACTCCTGCTCGACACGGTCCGCGTAGTTCTCCCACATCGTGATGAAGTGGGTCCACTCGATATCGCGCGGGGCGGGGCTTGCGAGGATGCGCTCCTTGGTCTTCTCCGCGTGATCGCTCATGGGTTCCTCCTTGGGTGTGCGGGCCCGTGGGCCCGTGGGTGGCCGGTGTTCGTCTCCGACCCTAGTCCGCGCCGGCGGCGGCGTCACTCCCGCACGTCGGCGGGCTCGTGGGTGAGGGGCAGGCCCGCGGCGGCCCAGGCCTCGAAGCCGCCGTCGATGTCCGCGGCCCGGTGCAGGCCCATCTGGCGCAGGCTGAAGGCCGCCAGTGCGGAGGAGTAGCCGTGGCGGCACACGATGATCCAGCGCTGATCGAGGCTGCGCGCCTCCGGGATGCGCCACGCGAACGCGGGGTCCAGGCGCCATGGCAGCACGGTGAGGTCGATGACGAGGGCGCCGGGGATGTGGGCGGCGCTGCGGCGGTGGGCCTCCGTGCGGACGTCGACGATGAGGGCGCCTGCACCCTGCTCCGCCAGGGCCTCCTGCGGGCTGAGCCGCTCGATGCCGGCCCGCGCCCGCGCGAGCAGGGCCATGGCACCCGGGGCGGTGGGCTCGGAGGTGCCCGCCGCGGGCGATGCGGGCGGTGAGTCGTTCGCTGCCATCCCGGCACCGTACACCCCGCCCCCGCCCGCGGTGCTCCCACTCCTTCCGAAAAGCGCGGGGTGCCCACCGGCCCCCGTAGCCTTGCCCCATGTCCGAGAAGCCCCCGAGCGCGGTGATCCGCCGGCGCCGCCTCATCGCCGCCTGCGCCGCGGTCTGCGCGCTCCTCCTCGTGGCCGCCGGAGTGCTGTGGGCCGCGGTCGCCCGCGGAGCCGGGCCCGGGGATGCGGAGGCCGAGCCGGAACAGCTCGCGGCGCCGAGCGCCTCGGCGCCCACCGGGCTGTCCACCCACGCGGCCGACGGGGTGCCGGAGAAGGGCAGCGGCCGGTGGGCCGCGCTGGGGGAGACGAAGCGGGCCAATGCGCAGGGCCGCGCTTTCCCCGTCTTCATCCGCGTCGAGGACGGCCTGCCGATCGACGCACAGGAGGCCGCGTCGTTCATCATGACGACGCTGCAGGACCGCCGCGGCTGGCAGCGCCTCGACCACGTGGCGTTCGCGCAGGTCAGCAGCCAGTCCAAGGCCAAGGTCACGATCAACATCGCCGCGCCGTCGACCGTCGACAGGCTGTGCGCGCCCGCCACCACCGACGGGGAGCTGTCCTGCCGCAACGGCGACAACGTCGTGTTCAACGCCCGACGCTGGCTCGCCGCGACCCCCGAGTTCGACAGCCTGGCCCAGTATCGGACCTACCTCGTCAGCCACGAGGTGGGCCACGCCCTGGGGCACGGCCACGAGAAGTGCCCGGGCCGGGGCAGGCTCGCCCCGGTCATGCAGCAGCAGTCGATCTCGCTCCAGGGATGCCGCGCGAACGGGTGGCCCGCGCAGCGCTGAGGTGCCTACAGTGAGCGGATGGACATCCGCATCGAGCCAGGCGACATCACGCAGATCGACACGGACGCGGTCGTCAACGCCGCGAATTCCACGCTGCTGGGCGGCGGCGGCGTGGACGGCGCCATCCACCGCCGCGGTGGCCCGGAGATCCTCACCGCCTGCAAGGAGCTGCGGGCCACGGCCTACCCGGACGGCCTGCCCACCGGCCAGGCCGTCGCCACGACGGCGGGGAAGCTGCCGGCCCGCTGGGTCATCCACACGGTGGGCCCGGTCTTCGCCAAGAAGGAGGACCGCTCGCACCTCCTCGCCGCCTGCTACCGCAATGCGCTGTTGGCCGCCGCGGAGGTGGGGGCGGAGTCGATCGCCTTCCCCGCCATCTCCGCGGGCATCTACGGCTGGCCGATGGACGACGCCGCGCGGATCGCCGTGGAGACCGTCCTCGCCACCGCGCCGCAGGTGGAGGGCACGGTCCGCGAGGTCGTCTTCGTGCCGTTCGGCGCCTCCGCCGAGGCCGCCTTCCGGGCTCAGCTCGACGCGTAGCCGCCCGCGCGTGTGGGATGATTGCACCATGGCTGACAAGGACATCCAGACGACCATCAACGAACTCGTCGAGCGCGAGCAGGAGCTGCGCCAGGCGGTGCAGGACGGCACGCTCTCGCCGGAGCAGGAGACCTCCGAGCTCAAGGGCATCGAGGTCCAGCTCGACCGCTGCTGGGACCTGCTGCGCCAGCGCCGGGCCCGCCGCGAGTTCGGCGAGAACCCGGACGGGGCCCGTGAGCGCTCGGCGGCCGAGGTCGAGGACTACCGCAGCTGAGCGCCCCGAGCGCCCGCAGCCGCACGCGCGGAATACTGCGCGCCCAGCGGTGTTGTGCCAGGCAGCCCATGCATGCGAGCACAGGAGGTTGCCATGGCTGAGAAGAAGGCCGTCATCGTCGGCGGACACGGCAAGATCGCGCTGCTGAGCGCGCCCAAGCTGGCCGAGGCCGGCTGGAGCGTCGACTCGCTCATCCGCAAGCCCGAGCAGTCGGCCGATGTCGAGGCGGCCCAGGCCACCCCCGTCGTGCTCGACATCGAGACCGCCACAGTCGAGGACCTGCAGGCCGCCTTCGCGGGCGCCGCCGCGGTCGTCTTCTCCGCGGGCGCCGGCGGTGGGTCGCCCGAGCGCACCCACGCCGTCGACTACGAGGGCGCCGTGCGCTCGATGGACGCCGCACGCGCCGCGGGCGTCGAGCGGTTCGTCATCGTCTCCTACTCCCGAGCAGGCGTCGACGTCGACTCCCTGAGCGAGGACGACTCGTTCTACCCCTACGCCAAGGCCAAGCACGACGCGGACGCGCGCCTGAAGGAGACCGAGCTCGACTACACGATCCTGGGCCCGGGGATGCTCACGCTCGAGCCCGGCACCGGCCGGATCGCACTGGCCGATGCCCAGGGCGAGCCGGAGCAGGACGTGAAGAAGGAGACGTCGCGCGACAACGTCGCCGCCGTCATCGCCTACGTCCTCGATTCGGGGGCCGCCAGTCGTCGGACCGTGAACTTCTACGACGGAGACACGCCCATCGCCGAGGCGCTGGCCGAGTGAGGCACCGGGCGCAGCGCCAGGCCGCGGTGCGCCGCACGCAGTGCTGAGCCGCTTCCGGTTCTCCACCCGCTGGCACTTCGCCGCCGCCCCCGCCGAGGTGTGGGCGGCACTCGCGGACCTGGCCGCCTGGCCGCAGTGGTGGCCGGGCATCGCCGTGTCCCAGCCGCTGGCCGCGGGCGATGCCCGCGGCCTCGGCCGCACGGCCGCGCTCACCGTGCGCACCCCATTGGGCGCCGACCTGCGCTTCGAGCTCACCGCCTCCGCGGTGCGAGCGCCGGAGGCGGCCGTGCTGCGCGCCGTCGGCGACCTGAGCGGCACCGCCCGGGTGCGCCTGCGCGCGGTGCCGGCCACCGCCTCGGGCTCCGTGTGCGCGACCCGCGTCGACCTGCGCTGGGACGTGGAGTCCGACCGGGTCCTCCTGGCGCTGGCCCGGCCGGCGGCACGGCTGTCCCACGGCCGGGTGATGGCCGCCGGGCAGCGGGGACTGGCCGGGCTGCTCAGCGCTCGGTGAGGCCGCGCAGCTCCACCTTGCGGACCTTGCCGGAGGCGTTGCGCGGCAGCGCGTCGACGATGTGGAGCTCGCGGGGGATCTTGAAGTGCGCCAGGCGCCCCTCGAGCCAGGCGCGCAGCTCCTCGATGCCCAGCGAGTGCCCCTCGCGCAGCACGACGCCGGCCGCCGGCACCTCGCCCCAGCGCTCATCGGGCCGGCCCCAGACGGCGGCCTCGAGCACGGCCGGGTGGGCGAAGAGCTCGTTCTCCACCTCCGTGCAGTAGATGTTCTCCCCACCGGAGATGATCATGTCCTTGACCCGGTCGACGACCCAGACATAGCCGTCGGCGTCCTGGCGCACGAGGTCGCCGGAGTGGAACCAGCCCCCAGCGAACGCCTCCGCTGTTGCGTCCGGGCGCCGCCAGTAGCCGCGCATGAGCGTGGGCCCGCGGTAGACGATCTCGCCCACCTCGCCCGGCGCCACGTCCTCCATCGCGGGATCCACCACGCGCGCGGCGATCCACGGGACGGGCCGGCCCACCGAGCCGATCCGCTCGAGCGCCTCCTCCCCGCGCAGCACGCAGGTCACCGGCGACATCTCCGTCTGCCCGAAGGCCGCGACGATGAGCGCCTGGGGAAACGTCTCGGCCATGAGCCGCAGCAGGGTGGGGGAGGCGGGTGCGGCGCCCCAGCTGATGGTGCGCAGCCGCAGGCGGCGCTCGCGCACGCCGGGCACGGCGCAGATCGCCTGCCACTGCTGCGGCACGTTGAACGCGGTCGTCGCACCCTCCCGCTCGTACGCCTCGACCACCGCGACGGGGTCGAACGTGCCCAGCGGGTGGAGGACCACCCGCACGCGGTTGACGATCGCCGCGATGAGGTTCGCGGTCCCGGCGATGTGGAACAGCGGCGCGGAGAGGTACATGACATCGTCGGCGCTCGGCGGCTCGGAGGTCAGCTGCGAGGTGCGCACCTGGGCGAGCATGTTGAGGTGGTCGAGCATCGCGCCCTTGGGGCGGCCGGTGGTGCCCGAGGTGTACATGATGAGCGCGGTGGCGTCCTCGGCCACGTCCGGCGCGGCGAATCCCTCGGTGCCCTGGGCGACGAGGGCGGGCCACGCGGCGTCCTCGCCTCCGCCGGCCGCCGCCTCCGGCGCGGCGTCGAGCCACACGACCTCGCGCAGCCGGCCGGTGAGCCCGCGCACCGCGTCGACGGCGGGCGCGAAGACGGCATCGGCCAGCAGCAGGTCCGCATCCGCATCGTCGACGATGTAGGCGATCTCCGGCGGCGCGAGGCGCACGTTGATGGGCACCGCGATGGCCCCGAGCGCGTGGATGGCCAGCAGCGCCTCCACGTACTCCGGCCGGTTGAGCCCGAGCAGGAGGACGCGGTCGCCGGGGCCCACCCCGCGCCTGCTCAGCGCGGCCGCTCCTGCCTCCATCGCCGCCGCCAGGCCGCTCCAGGTCGTGTCCGCGCCCTCGAACCGCACGGCCACGCCATCCGGTTCCACCGCGGCGTGGAGGCGCAGGAGGTTCATCCAGTGCCCGCGGCGCAGGGCGGCGGGAATCGTGCCGTCGGCCGCGAGGCCTGCCTCGGCGGGGTCGTGGGTCGGGGCGGGGGAGGCGACCATGCGAGCTCCTTTGCTCTGCTGGGAGTGCTGTGCTGCTGGGAGTGCTGTATCGCCGGGATCGTGCGGCCGGCTGTGCGCCGGCCCGGTCAGGAGCCCTTGGGCCAATCCTCGGGGGCATCGGCACCGCCAAGGACCACGTGCTCCGAGGCGCCCGGCAGGTCCGTCCACGAGTCCTGCGGGCGGTAGCCCAGCTCGAGCATCGTGTCGGTCATGTCCCAGCGCCGATTCGGGTTGTCGGAGATCGCGTAGAACGCACCGCACGACGCATCCGCCTCGAGGGCTGCGCGGAAGACGCGCACCATGTCCGCGGGCGAGAGCCACATGGCGCGCAGCACGTCCACGTCGGTGGCCAGCGGGTTCTCCGACATCCAGCCGATCCGCAGCGCGATGAACTCGAGCCCGTAGGCGTCGTGGTAGTACCGCCCGAGCGCCTCGCCGAAGATCTTCGAGACGCCGTAGAGCGAATCGCCGCGCGGCACCTGGCTGGCGTAGACCGGCCACTGCTCGAACCGGTCGTACATCCCCATCGCGTGATTGGACGAGGCGTAGACGATCCGCGGCACACCGGAGCGCCGGGCGGCTTCGAAGACGTTGCGCGAGCCCACGATGTTCGCGTCGAGCACGGCCTCCCACTCGGACTCCGGGGAGGCGGCACCGGCGAGGTGGACGACGGCGTCGACGCCGTCCATGATCCTGCACAGCGCCTCGAGGTCGGCCAGGTCGGCCACCCGCAGGTCCTCGCGGCCCTCCTGGTGTGAGTGCGCGTGGCGGATGACGCGGTAGTCCGCGTCGAGGGCCGCGGCGAGCACGGAGCCCACGCCGCCCGTGGCGCCGGTGATGAGGACGGTCTTCGCAGCGGTCATCGCCCCATTGTGGCACCCGGGGCGGGCTGCGCGCTCAGAGTTCTGCGGAGGCTCCCATGACGATCGTGCGCGAACCCGGCAGGTGCAGCGCCTGGGTCCGGTTCGTCGAGGCCTTCTCCAGGACCCGGAAGAGGAACTTCTGCCAGCGCGGCATGCACGTGTCCTCGCCCGGCTCGATGCGGAAGACGGAGAGCACGTAGCGCGCATCCGAGGCGTCGAAGTCGAGCTCGGCGCTGCGGCCCACCGCCTGTCGCAGGGCGCGGGGGACGTCCTGGGAGTCGTTGAAGCCCACCCGGTAGTACACGTGGACGATGCCGTCGCCGGGCCGGCCCAGGTCGGTGATGACGACGCGGCTCTCGCGGCGCACGTGCGGCACGCCCAGGTGCTTGATCGTGAGGATGACGACGTGCTCGTGGAGGACGTGGTTGAACTCCACGTTGCGGCGCAGGGCCAGCGGCGCGGTCGTCGGATCGCCGTGCGGGTAGACCGCGACGCCCGGGACGCGGGAGATGCCGCGCTCGTGGACCTCCTCGACGAAGTCGTCGATGGGCCCCTCCATGTCCGCACGGCGGCCGAACATGATCCGCGAGCCGCGCAGCCAGGTGGTCATGACGACGATGATGACGCTGGCGATGAGCAGGGGCAGCCAGCCGCCGGAGGCCACCTTGACGACGTTGGCCGCGAAGAGGGAGAGCTCGACCCCGCCGATCACGGCGCCCACCGCGATGACGGCGGCGAGGTTCCACTTCCACACCGCCTGCGCGAGCAGCAGGAAGAGCGAGAGCTCGAGGATGAGCGTGCCGGTGACGGACAGGCCGTAGGCCGAGGCAAGGGCCTCCGAGGACTTGAACGACAGGATGAGTGCGAGGACGCCCAGGAACAGGCCCGCGTTGACGGCGGGCATGTAGATCTGCCCGCCCTCGCGCCTGGAGGTCTGGATGACCTTGAGGCGCGGGAGCAGGGAGAGCCGGGTGGCCTGGCGGGAGACGGAGAAGGCCCCGGAGATGACCGCCTGGGAGGCGATGACGGTGGCGCACGTGGCCAGCACCACGAGCGGGATGCGCGCCCAGTCCGGGGCGAGGTGGAAGAACGGGTTGTCGATCGCATCCGGGTGCCGCAGGATCATGGCCCCCTGGCCGAAGTAGTTGAGCAGCAGCGCCGGGCAGATGAGGCAGAACCAGGCGAGCATGATGGGGCGGCGGCCGAAGTGGCCCATGTCCGCGTACAGCGCCTCGACGCCGGTGACGGAGAGCACCACCGCGCCGATCGCGATGAACGCGACGAACGGGCGGTCGATGGCGAAGGCGAGCGCGTACGTGGGCGAGACCGCGCGCAGGATCGAGGGGTTGGCCACGATCTGGGGCACGCCGAGTGCCGCGATGACGACGAACCAGGCGATCATGATGGGCCCGAACGCCCGGCCGATGAACCCGGTGCCCCAGCGCTGGACGGCGAAGAGCGCGGTGAGGACGACGATGGCGGCCGGGACGACGTACTCGGCGAAGGCGGGGTTGGCCACCTCGAGGCCCTCGATCGAGCTCATGACGGAGATCGCGGGGGTGATGAGCGAGTCGCCGTAGAACAGGGAGGCGCCGATGACGGCGAGGATGAGCGCCGCGGAGGCCCGGCTCGAGCGCTTGCCGAGCTTGCGGCCGATGAGCGCGGCCAGCGAGAGGATGCCGCCCTCGCCCTGGTTGTCGGCGCGCAGGATGAGGCCCACGTAGGTGAACGAGACGATGAGCATGATGCACCACAGCACCATCGAGATGACGCCCAGGACGTCCTGCTCGCTGGGGTCGACGGAGTTGTGGTGGACGCTGAAGACCGTCTGCAGCGAGTACAGCGGGGACGTGCCGATGTCGCCGAAGACCACGCCCATGGCCCCGATGATGAGGACGAGGAGCGGCGAGGTGTGCCGGGGGTGGTCCTCCGGAGCGCCCACGGCGTCGAGGCCGGCGGTGCTGCAGCCCGCGCGGGCGGGCGGGGCCTGTGCTGCGCCTGCCGCCGAGGTCTCCGTGGGCGGGGCCTGTGCCGCCTGGGCCGCCGGGGTCGCCTGCGCTGGGTCCGGTGCGGGCGGCTGGTCGGCCGCCGCCGGTTCGGCGGGGGCGGTGTTCGCTCCCGAGGCATCCATCGGGTCGGTGCCCGAATCAGTACTCACGATGCGTGATCATGTCACCGCGGGGGGCCATTTTCAATTGCGGGCGTCGATGGGGGTCCGCGGGACCTGTGGTGCTCGCCCGCGCGGCGGCGGCGTCCAGAGCGCGGTGTTCGGAGCGCGGCGCTCAGAGTGCGGTGCCCAGGGACAGGCCCGCCGCCGCCGCGGCCGTGCCCGCCACCAGGACGCCCAGGCCGTTCGCGGCGCTCGCGCGCCAGCGCCCCTCCTGCAGGAGGCGCACCGTCTCGACGCACGCGGTGGAGAACGTCGTGAAGCCGCCCAGGAAGCCTGTGCCCAGCACGGCCGTGAGCGCGGGTGCGTGCCACGCGGCGGCCGCGCCGGAGGCGGCGAGGCCCGCGAGCGCGCCCAGGGCGAATGAGCCGGACACGTTGATGAGGACGGTGCCCCAGGGCAGCGCGCCAGCCAGCCGCGAGCGGCCCTCGCTCGTCAGGCGGGCGCGGATCGCACCGTCGAGGGCGAAGCGCGCCACCGCCCCGCAGCCGCCCGCCAGCGCGGTGAGCGCGAACAGCAGGGTGGTCACGGCTGCCCCCCGCCCGGGCCGCCGGCGCCCCCTGTTCGTTCCGTGGCGTCGGTGCGGCGGCGGTGCAGGGCGGCGGCGCAGGCGATGCCCGCGAACGCGGCCGCGAGGCCGGCCAGGACGCTGCCGAGGCCGTAGGCCAGGCCCGCGAGCACCTCGGCGGGGCTGGCAGCGCCCAACAGGGCCGCGGTGTCTGCGCTCAGGGCGCTGTAGGTGGTGAAGCTGCCGATGAGGCCGGTGCCCAGCCCCAGGCGCGCCGCGCGGCGGGGCCCCTCGTCGGGGCCGCGCAGCGCCAGCGCCTCGAGCAGCCAGCCGAGCGCGAAGGCGCCCACGAGGTTGGCGGTGAGGATCGCGAGCGGGACGCGGCCCAGGTGGGGCACGGCCAGGGTGAGCCCGGCGCGCAGCGCGGTGCCAGCAGCGCCCCCCGCGCAGACGAGTGCGAGGAAGCGCAGCCGCAGGTGGGGTGGGCGCACGGACCCGCTCACGGCGCGCCCCACTGCCCGTCGCCCCACTGCCCGCCGCCCCACTGGTCACCGGCGAGGGCCCGCGCCAGGTGCCGGGCCGTCGGCGCGGCCTGCGCTCCGGCTCCCACGGCGGCGAGCTCGGCCGGGGTGCCCTCGAAGACCACCCGGCCGCCGGCGGCCCCGGCGCCGGGGCCCAGGTCGATGACCCAGTCCGCGTGGGCGATGACGGCCTGGTGGTGCTCGACGACGATGACGGAGCGGCCCGCGTCGACGAGGTCGTCGAGGAGGGCGAGCAGGCCCCCGATATCGGCCAGGTGGAGCCCGCTCGTGGGCTCGTCGAGGATGAGGACGGCGGCGTCGGAGGCCAGCTGGACGGCGAGCCTGAGGCGCTGGCGCTCGCCGCCGGACAGGGAGTTCAGCGGCTGGCCCACCCGCACGTAGCCCAGCCCCACCCGCACGAGGCGCTCGAGGATGCGCACAGCGGCCGGCACCCCCGGTGCGAGGTCGCGGGCCCAGGCCAGCGCCTCGGCGGCGGGCAGCGCGAGCACCTGGGCGATGCTGAGGCCGCCCAGCTCGTAGGCGAGGACCTCGGGCCGGTAGCGCAGCCCCTCGCACTCCTCGCAGACGGTGGCCACCTGGGACATGAGCGCGAGGTCCGTGACGACGACCCCGGCGCCCCCGCACACGGGGCAGGCGCCCTCGGAATTGGCGCTGAAGAGCGCGGCCTTCACGCCGTTGGCCTTGGCGAACGCCTTGCGCAGGGGCTCGAGCAGGCCCGTGTACGTGGCGGGATTGGACCGCCGCGAGCCCGTGAGGGGGCTCTGGTCGAGCAGTTCGGCGCGCCCGCGGGCGGGCCCGGCGAGCGCCTCGGCGATGAGCGAGCTCTTGCCGGAGCCCGCGACGCCGGTGACGGCGACGAGCGCGCCCAGGGGGAGGTCGACGTCGACGTCGGCGAGGTTGTGCGCGCGGGCGGCGCGCACCTCGATGGCGCCCTGCGGCGTCCGGACCCGGTCCTTGAGCCGGACTGCGGTGTGGAGGCTGCGCCCGGTGGGGGTGTCCGAGGCCGCGAGCCGTTCGGGGGTGCCCTCGAAGCAGATCCGGCCGCCGTCCGGCCCGGCGCCCGGCCCCAGCTCGACGCAGTGGTCCGCGGCGGCGATGATCTCCGGCCGGTGCTCGACGACGAGCACGGTGCTGCCGTGGTCGCGCAGGCGCAGCAGCAGGGCGCTCAGCGCCTCGATGTCGGCCGGGTGCAGGCCCGCGGTGGGCTCGTCGAAGACGTACGTGACATCGGTGAGGGCCGAGCCCAGGTGGCGGACCATCTTCGTGCGCTGGGCCTCGCCGCCGGAGAGCGTCGCGGTGGGGCGGTCGAGCGAGAGGTAGCCCAGCCCGATCTCGCGGAACGCCGCGAGCAGCTCGCCGAGCGCGGCCAGCAGGGGGGCGGCCTGCGGCGCGTCGAGCGCGGCGATCCAGTCGGCCAGATCGGTCAGCTGCATGGCCGCGAGGTCGCCGATGCTGCGCCCGGCGATGAGCGAGGTGCGGGCCGCCTCGGCCAGGCGCGTGCCGTGGCAGTCCGGGCAGGTGCGGTAGGTGACCGCGCGGTCGACGAACGCGCGGATGTGGGGCTGCATGGCCGCTCGGTCCTTGGCGAGCATCGAGCCTCGCAGGCGGGGGATGAGGCCCTCGTAGGTCATGTTGATGCCCGCGATCTTCATCCGCGTGGCCTCCTTGTACAGGAGGTCGTGGCGCTGGCGGTCCGTGTAGTCGCGGATGGGGCGGTCCGGGTCGACGAGGCCCGATTCGGCGTAGGGCGGTGGTTCCAGCCGCCCGCGGTGTAGCCGGGGACGGTGAGTGCGCCGTCGTTGAGCGAGCGGGTCTCGTCGAAGAGCTCCGCGAGGTCGAGGTCGGTCACCGAGCCCATGCCCTCGCAGCGCGGGCACATGCCGCCGGTGCGGGTGTACGTCGTCTTCGTGGCCCGCGGGGCGTCCCCGCGCTTGACGGTCATGGCGCCCGCGGCGCTGACGGAGGCGACGTTGAACGAGTAGGCGCCGGGCCCGCCGATGTGGGGCTTCGCCAGGCGGGAGTAGAGCACGCGCAGATAGGCCAGCGCGTCCGTGGCCGTGCCGACGGTGGAGCGGGGGTTGGCGCCCATGGGCTCCTGGTCGACCGCGATGGCGGTGGTGAGCCCGCCCAGCGCGTCGACGTCCGGGCGGTCGAGGTTGGGCATGAGCCCCTGCAGGAACGCGCTGTAGGTCTCGTTGATGAGCCGCTGCGATTCGGCCGCGATCGTGCCGAAGACCAGCGAGCTCTTGCCGGAGCCGGAGACCCCCGTGACGACCGTGAGCCTGCGCTTGGGCAGCGACAGGCTCACGGAGTCGAGGTTGTTCACCCGGGCCCCGGACACCGTGATGGCGTCATGGGAATCGGCGGGGTGCATGGGGCCATGGTAGCGGGGGCGCCGAGGCCGCCCGCGGTGTGCGTCAGTTGGGCGCGTGCACCCCCGAGCCCTTGGAGCCGTAGTCGGTGGAGAAGCCGTAGGCGCGCCGCTCGAGCTCCGGCAGCCCGGTGTTCGAGGTGGCGGAGACGTACTGCTTGACCGAGCCGGCGAACGGCTTGTCGCTCGCATTGTTGCCGTAGGCGTCCGTGTACCACGTGGTGGGCCCGCCCGCGTTGGCCACGGTCGTGTTGTGGACGTAGACGTCGCGCTGGGCGCCGTTGAAGGGGCTCGCGGGGTCCTGCTGCTCGAGCGGCCCGTCCATCGTCGACCACGGGTAGGCGTTGGTCGCCGAGGTGTAGAGGCTGGCCGTGGGCACGCCGTCCGAGCCGCTGCCGACCCGGGAGGGGTTGCGCACGCCGAACCACGGGTCGAAGCTCGCCTTCGCCTTCCCATCGGGCCCGGTGATGGTGCTCTCCGCCTGCCAGTTCTCGTAGACGCCCCACACGTCGGAGGAGGCCTTGGGGCCGGACTGCACGTACTTCTGCACGCAGTCCGTGTTCGGGATGAGACGCTTGCCGGCCTTCGAGGCCGGCAGCTGGGAGCCGGTGGTCTTCACGATCGTGTCCGAGCAGTTCTCCTGGAACTGATTGGGCTGGCCGAAGAGGGCGAGGGTGTCGACCATGAGCTCGGTGCCGTCGGAGCAGCGCGCGGCGTAGAGGAGCTCGTGGGCGTTGTTCTTCAGCGCATCCGATGAGTGCGAGCCCTGGTGCATCTTCATGAGGTAGCTGCACACGATCGGCTTGCCGTCGGCGCCCTTCGCGTATCCCGTGCGGTCGGCGCGCAGCTGCTTGACGTCGTTGCGCACGATGACCTTCTGGCCGGGGTCGTCCTCGTGCCGGTGGGGGAGCGCCCCGCCTGTGGCGAGGTCCGTCTGGGCTGCCGCGTAGCCGAAGGGGATGCCGTTCGTCTCGCCGCCGAGCTTGCCGATGACCCACTGGTAGATCTTCGAGGTCTTCGGGTCGTCTCCGTGCTCGTGGCCGAAGGTGCAGCGCTTGCCCGTGGCCGGGTCGGTCACGCTGCTGGGGTGCCAGCCCTCGTACTTCATGCCGTCGGGCGCGATGACCTGGTAGGAGTCGTGGAGCTTGGCCGAGCACGTGTCGTATTGCGTGGGCTTCCAGGAGCCCGCGTGGGGCGAGGTGGGGTGCTCGCCGGCGGGTGCGTTCGTGGTCGCCGTGGCCGCGGTCGGCCCGGCGGTGGCGGCGGTCGCGTCGGCTGCTGGCGCGGTTGGGGTGGCTGTGCTGGCGGCGGGGTGGGTATGGCCCGTGCTCGCCGAGGCCGGCGCGGCCAGGCCCGCCAGGGCCAGCGCGAGCGCCGCGGCCGCCGCCGTGCGCCGCGGGCGGTTGCGCGATGTCATGCGGTTCACTTCTCATTCCTCCTGCGCGTGGCGCCGATGATGACGGCGACGCCGCCTGCGATGAGGGCCGCCGCGGCCGCGAGCATGCCCGCGAGTTGCGCGCCCGTGCGGGGCAGGGGGCCGTTGCCGTTGTCGCTGCCGTTGCCGTTGTCGCCGGGGTTGTCTCCGCCGTCGCCGTTGTCGTTGCCCGGGTTGTTGTCACCGGGGCTGCCCGGGTGCCCGGGATTGTCTGAGTGTCCGGGATCGTCGGGACCGCCCGGGTTGCTCGGGCTGCTGGGATCTGCTGGCCCGCCCGAGGCCGACTGCGAGGGGCTGGCGGATGCACTCGGACCAGCAGACTCACTGGGGTTCGCGGAGTCAGTCGGAGCAGCGGAGTCGGTGGGCCCTGCGGTGTCCGAGTCCTCCGGGGCGGGCTCCGTGGTCGTGGTGCACGGATCCGGGACCGGTGTGCTCGCACGGGGTTTGGGGCTGACGGTGCCGGGTGCGGGTGCCGGGGCGAGAGTGGCGTAGCCGGGGGTGGTGCCGGTGGCGTGGTCTGCCCCGACGACGAGCTGCGGGCCAGAGGTGCCGTCGAAGGAGTCGACGAAGCCGACGCCACGGCCCAGCCGGGAGCTCGAATCCGCACCGGAGACGCGGGTGACGAGCGCGGAGTTGACCTCGGCGATGTGCACGACGGGCTGTGTGAGCGCCCAAGTGTCGAGCGCCCACGCGGTGTCCTGGGCCCACGCGCCGATCGCCAGGGTGCCGGAGGTCTGCGCGCTGGCGGGCCGTGCGGCCACGGCGTAGCCCCCGTGGCCGCCGTTCGTGTCCCCGGTGATCCACCAGCCGCGGTCCGTGCGCTCGCCCGCCTCTGCCGACGGGCCGGAGGCGGTGAAGACGGAGGCGGGCGCGGTGCTCGGCGATGTCGTCGGTGCTGTTGGGGTGGCGCTCCCGGTCTCGCAGACTGCGGGCGAGGCGGTGACCGAGCCGGCCCGCGCCTCGGCGGCGGATGCCGCGGAGCTGGTGGAGGCGCTGGGCGTCGCCGCGGGGACGTCGGCATCCGGGTCGGTGTAGACGGTCGCGGTGCTGGCGGACCCGCGCACCACGGCCGCACCGCCGGCGCGGCTGTACTTCAGCTCGCCGTCGACGACGGCGGCCACGTTGTCCGCGCCGATGAGGACGTCGCCCTTGCCGTCGCCGTCGATGTCGCCGGCACCGGCCACGGACATGCCGAGGCGATCGCGCCCGCGCGCCGGGCCGTTGACGGTGAAGCCGTCGAAGCCCTTGCCCAGGTCGACGGTGCCCAGCTTGCCGTCCTCCTTGCCGAAGACGGCCCAGGCCATGCCGTGGGCCTTCCGCTCGTCCTTGTCGTAGCCGTCGGGCACGGCGACGTAGCCGCCCAGGATGTAGTCCTGTGCGCCGTCGCCGTTGACGTCTTCGGCGGGTGCGATCGCGGAGATGCCCTGCGTGGGGCCGCCACCGTTGATGCGACCGAGAATGCGGTCATCGCCGGTGAGGTCGACGGTCGCGATGTCGTCCGCGCCGGCGACGATCGTGGCGCGCCCGGCGCGCTTCTCGGCGGTGAGGGCGATGACAGCGACATCGTCGAAGCCGTCGCCGTTGACGTCGCCCACGCCGGTGAGCTGGTAGCCCGTCCGGTCGTTGTCTTCGTTGTCGCCCTGGAGGACGAAGCCGCGCTCACCCAGGTAGGGCAGGGAGACGGTGGAGCGGTCATCGGAGCCGTAGACGACGTAGCCGCGGTTGTTGACGTATTCGGAGATGAGATGAGGACGTCGTCGTAGCCGTCGTTGTTGACGTCGCCGGCGCAGCTGACGTTGAAGCCGGTGAGCGTGTCCTCCTCCTGCGGTCCCTCGATGCGGATGATGCCGGAGTTCGGATCATCGAGGTCGGCGGACTTCGTGCCGTTCGGGATGACGTAGGTGGCGCCGATGCTGCCGTACTGGCCGCGGTCCCACATCCAGCTGCTCGTCACGATGTCCTGCTTGCCGTCGCCGGTGAAGTCGCACGAGCGCTGCGAGACGGACGCGCCGGTGGCTCCGCGGATCGTGCCGGTCCACGTGTGGTCGGGGTCGGCCGTGGCCTCGAGGGCCGAGGCCGGTCCGGTCAGGCCGACGATGCCGGTGCCGGCGGCCACGGCGGCCAGGGCGGCGGCACCCGCGGCGAGGGCCAGGGGGCCGCGGGCCGCGGTGCGCAGCCGCCCGGTCGACTGGGAGCTCTGCTGCGGGTTCGGCGGCTGCGGCGAGTTCTGAGGCGGGACGGGGGTGGTGCCTGTGTCATGGGGAGCCTTCTTCTGGGGCCCGGGTGCGGGCCTGTTCGCGGCCGCGGGAGCGGGGGAAGCGCGGCCCTCTGAAGGCTAGCCTACGCTGTGTACTTGCTGGAAGTCGCTGAGCAAAACCTGAGACGAAGCGCTGCGGTTTTCGCACTATAAGCCCAGGTCGGGAGGGTTAGAAACGCGGTTCTGCGCGGAATTTCGGGACCGTGGAGCGTCTGAAGTCACCGGGTTGCGATCTTGCATTGTGAGACGTGGTCAGTGGTTTCACATGACCGAGTCACGGGCAGCTGAATGCGGCGCGGGTGGGTGTCATGTGTCGGGAACTCACCGCACCCAGCTGCCCACCCCGGTTCGGGGCCCAGGGCCCGTGCACCCGAGAGATCGGGCACGGGGGCAGAGCGGCGACCGGGCGTGCGGTGGCACGCCGCTGAACCGCTCCGCCTCGCGCACTGCTAGCGGGGCTCCCACCGGCTGACGGTCACGGCCGCGGTCACGGCTGCGGGCAGTGCCCCCTCGGCGGCCAGGCGCTCGGAGCGGTCTGCTGCGGACACGTGCCGGGCCGAGGGGGTCATTCCGATCAGATCAGCGGCTCGGTCCGGCGTGAGCGCGACCTCGAAGGCGAGCTCCTGCCGGTGGTCCTCGGTGAAGAGCGGATCGAGCGCCGCGTGCAGGCGGCGCTCCTTTTCGGGATCAATGCCGACCATGTCCGGCACCGCGGCCCGCAGCTCGGCGAGGTGGTCTGCGCGCGGATGCGCCACGACCAGCCGACCACCCGGTGCCAGGATGCGCGCGAACTCGGCTGGGTTCCGTGGGGAGAAGATGTCGAGGACGATGTCGGCGCACCGATCGGCGAGCGGGAAGGGTCGGAAGGCGTCCCACGTCGCTGCCACCGCGCGCGGGTGGCACTTGGCCGTGAGGCGGGCGCCGCGCACGGCGGAGTCGAAGCCGAATCCCCAGCCCGCGGTCTCGGCTTCCTCGTTCACCGCGAGAACGCCTGCCAGGTAGTAGCCACTGCCGCTGCCGGCGTCGACGATGTGCGCACCATCGGCCCCGTGCGGCTGTGGGGCTCCCGATTCGCCCAGCGCCGCTTGCACGACGGCATCGCGCAGCGGGACGTAGGCACCCGAGCCGAGGAAGCGGTCGCGGGCGAGCATCATCGCGTCGTCATCGCCGCTGCGGGCCTTCGCATCGGCGAGGAGGCTGAGGTAGCCCTGGCGTGCGATGTTGAAGGTGTGCCGCTGCGGGCAGCGCAGTGCGCTGCCGGAGAGTGCCAGCTCGCGCCCGCACAGAGGACAGCGAAGTGCCGACAGGACGGCGGGAAGCGAACGGGGGACGGCCATGGCGGTGGATCAGCCCTCGTAGCCGAACCAGGCGCGGGCGGCGGCGCGCTTGTCGTCGGACAGCACGCTGAACGAGACGGCACCGCTGAACGGGACGGCACCGCTGAACTGGACTGCACCGCTGTGCGGGGCGGCCCCACTGTCCGGACTGGCCCCGCCGTTCGGGGAGGCTCCCGTTTCGCCCAACGCGCCCGCGATGGCATCGCGCAGCCGCCAGACGTCGAGCGGATCGGCATCGTCCACAGCGAGAGCGGCGCTGACGCGCGCCTCACTCAGGCCGGCGCGGTCGCTGATCTGCTTGGTGGAAAGCCCCGTGGCCGCGAGGTTGGTACGGAGTTCCCAAGCCGTCTGCTGGCGTTGGCGGGCGTTCAGTGACATCGGGGCATCTCCGGTCGTGCGGGGGCAGTAGCAGGTGGCAGGCGTCCGGCGATGGCGGGCACTCGGCGCCGCTGGGGCCGGCGCTGACGTGCGCGGTCATGTCTGCGTACGTTGGCGGTCATGTGAGCGGGACAGCCCGGTCTGCGGAGAACAACAAGCTCGCGCAAATCCTCGCCCAGCATTCCGTTTTGTCCGGCATCGCTCGGTCATCGGCGCTTTCCACCATGGCGACCGATTCTACGCGGTGGGCCTTGTCGGCCGTGCTGTGCTGCCCATGCGTTGCCGCACGCCCGCTTGCGTCGTCTCTGCGCGATGGGTCCTTAAGCGCGGTCAGCATCGCGTGCGTGGGGAACCGTGCGTGGGGAACCATGGGGGAGTGGGCGTCACGGCGGAGGTGCCGCAAACGGGTGGGTGATGGCTCGGGGGCGGCGACGCGGTTGCCGACTCGGGCTTGTGGGCGCGGTACCCGGCGTATGAGGTGTGGGCGCTGGGCTCGCTGCACGAGGTGGGGGAGCAGTGTCCGGTGCAGTGGCGGTGGAGCGAGTGCCTTGGGCGGCAACGCTGGCATCCGCCGGCGGGGTAGTGGTGTCCACAGGAGTGTTCGGAGCAGTGGGACCAACAGGACTGCCCAGTGCGGTGGGGACAGCGGAAGCAGCCGAAACAGTGGGGGTTGGTACGGCGGTGTGCAAAACCGCAGCACGAGGTGCGCTTGCCCGGGCCGCGGGGACGTCGGGCGGGTGGGGTGTCGGCACAGCGGTGCGCTGTTCACCGGGAGGGCAATGCGCGGGACCCCAGGCGTGAGGACAGGGGGCGCTCGTTCGGTTCGCCGCCGGACCCTCATGCTCCGGTGGTTCGTGTACTTCTTCCGTCCTAGTGCGCGCTGCCGCCCAGCTCTCCGTTGCCGAATCGTCTGCCGCCGCATCGGCGTCGGTGCGATCCCACAGGCACAGGAGGGCGCGGAGCTGATCGGCGTGCACGATGTCCGCCTCCGAACCCGGTGGGCGCAGGACAGCTGCGGCAGCGGAGGGGAACGTCCAGACGAAGGAGTCGCCCCGGCGCTCCACCCCCAGCGCTCCTTCGGTCTTGAGGCGGTGATGGCGCCGGCAGAGCGGGTGCAGGTTGTCAAGCTGGGTGGGCCCTCCGCGGGCCGGATTCTCATGGTCGAACGGTGCGACATGATCCATGTCGCAGCTGCGCGCCATCCGACTGCAGCCGGGGACTGTGCACCACACCCATTCCTGGATGAGTGTGGTGCGCAAAGACATGGGGATCGGGTAGGAACGCGCGACGGCTTCGGCTACCCGTCCGGTGATGGGATCGGTGAGGATGCGCCGCATCGAGGGGGCGCAGGAGGCTATGCGACGCGCCTCGGCCGCAGACAGCGGAGATTCGCCGTCGAGCCGCGCTGGAAGGTCGCTTTCCCCCAGCAGACTCAGCAACGGGATGGTGACGGCCACCCCTGCCTGCTTCCGCAGCCACGCCGTTTCCGTGGGCATCGTCAGCGTGATGAGCTCTTCGGAGCCATCTGCGTGCGCGACGGTGAGGGGGACCTCGGGAACGCCCAGCAGACCGATGTCGAAGCGGAGCTCGTCGAAGAGCCTCGCATCGGCAAGCCGATCACCGGGTGCGAGGTGATCGCGCGCCTCGGCGGCGTTGAAGAGCGCCGTCTCCGCGCGGATGACGCCCTTCGACCATGCAGTGAGTCTGCGGTCGGCCGCCACGATGGTGCTCAGCGGCCCCCGGAACTGCAGGCAGCCCGTGCCGTCGTGGTTGTTCCAGCAGCTGACGCCGCGATCGCGCCGCGCGGTCCCGTCCTCCCGCGGAGGCAGGAGCGCCAAGTAGATCTCCGAGACGGCGCGCCGATAGCGCTTCCATTCGAGGCCAGGGTCGATTCGGCTGACGGCATGGTCGAACGTCGCGCGCCGCTCCTCGTCGAGTTTGACGCCGAGTGATGCGGCGAACTCGAGTCGTCCGAAGCGCAGGTGAGACGCCGTAGTCTCGCGCAGTGTGTCCGGCATGCCGTGGATTGCGCAGAGTGCGAGTGCCCCCTGGCGCTTGGCGCGGAAGATCGAGACGTCGAGCTCGAGGGCGAGGGCAATCCAGCTCGCCTCCGGGATCGCGCGCACATAGCCTTCCAGCTCCGCGCAGGGGGAGGGGTGCGCGTCAGAAGCGCCACAGGGGCACGTGTGGGCAGGCGTGGGGCCGGGGTGGGCTGCGATGAGGAATGCGCAAATCGCGACGAAGCGGGCACGCGACGCTGCGTCTGCCGCACGTTCGGAATCGTGCAGCGAGGAGCGAATGCCCGAGCCGAGGGCGAATCGGAATGACTCCTCCGGGGGAGGGGCGCCGCCATTCGGGCGAGTGGCGGCGCCATCGCAGCCCCCACCCGTGAACGCGGGCGAGGCGTTGGGTAACCCGGGATCGGGTTGCGACAGTCGCCGGTCTGCAGTCTCGGGATTCGCTTGCACCGCCATCACCTCCTCGTTGAGGGTCTCGCTCTCGTATATACGAATAATAATCGAACTAACGGCCCCGCGCAAGAGTTTTCCCGAAGCTTCGTTGCGCAGGGCTTGGTGGGCTCGTGGCCGCAGGTGCCGCAGTGGCCTGTTCTCCACGGTGGTCGGTGCGGCGCGAAGGCATGGGCTGCACGGCGGCCCGCGTCTTTCGGCGGGTTGCGCTGCAAGGCGCGTTCCCCAGCGCGGTGAACGTCGAGGCCAGGCACCCGCAAACCCAACGGGCCGGAAACCCAACGGGCCGCAAACCCAGGGGGGCCGCGAACCCAGGCACCCGCAAACCGGGGTGTGAAGCGCCCTGGGTTTCGTTCCGAGTCTCAGCAAGGAGAATCGGAGCATGCCCAAGAAGTTCAGTCCAGAGCTGCGTGACCGTGCCGTGCGTATGGTCTACGACCGTCAGGCCCGCGAGGGTGGTC
>NZ_WWEQ01000026.1 GCF_009857845.1 Brevibacterium rongguiense
CGGGCCCGGCCGGCGCTCTGCCGTCCGTGCCCGTGCGCCCCGCGGTGGCCGTGGCGGTCGCGGCGGGCAGGGGCTGCTCGCCGGTGCCGAGGACCAAGTCGCAGACCTCGCGGACGGCGCCCTGGCCGCCGCTGGCCTCGAGCACCGTGCGGGCTGCGGCGAGGACGGCGGGGTGGGCGTCGGCGACGGCGATGGGCCAGCCCACCGCGCTGAACGCCGCGAGGTCGTTGATGTCGTTGCCCACGTAGGCGACGCGCTCGGGGTCGAGGCCGCGCTCGCGCATCCACGCCTCGATGGCGGTGGCCTTGTCGTCGATGCCCTGGGCGACGTCCACCCGCAGCTTCTGCGCGCGGCGCGTGACGACGGGGTTGCGCTCCTTGGACAGGATGAGGAACGGCACGCCGGCCCGGACCAGCGCGGCCACGCCCATCCCGTCGCCGCGGTGGACGCGCACGGACTCCGTGCCGTCCTCGCTCAGCAGCACCGCATCGTCGGTGTGCACTCCGTCGAAGTCGGTGACGACCGCGTCGACGTCGAGGTGCTGGACGTCGCGGCGCCCGGCGGCCATGGCGCGCAGCAGGGTGAGGTCGGAGAGCGTGTCGATCTCCCGCGCGTCCTCGGCCGGGACCTCCTCGACCTCGATGCGCCCGAAGAACCGGTGGCCCGCGGCCAGCAGGCCCTGCGTGCGCATGACGTAGAACGCGCCCGTCTCGTTGAAGTGCCGCGGCCGGTCCTGCCGGCGGGGCCGGAACGCGGCATCGTGGCCCACGGCCACGGCGCCGCCGGAGTCGTCGAGCGTCCAGAGGAACGAGTGGTCCTCGACGGCGGAGAACACGACGTCGGCACCGCCGCCGGCCACGCGCGCGATCGCCGCGTCCACGTTCTCCGGGTTGATGAAGGGGGAGGTCGCCTGGATGAAGACCGTGATGTCGATGTCGTCCTCAAGGCAGCCCAGCGCGTGGATGAGGGCGGATTCGCTGGTGGCGCGGTCATCGGCCAGGGCCTCCGGGCGGCGGACCACGCGGGCCCCGGCGCGCTCGGCCTCCGCGGCGATCCCGTCGTGGTCGGTGGAGACGACCACGAGGTCGATCCCGGCCGCGGCCCGGGCCGCGTCGATCGCGCGGGCCAGGAGGGTCTTGCCCGCGATCTTCTGCAGGTTCTTCAGCGGTATGCCCTTCGAGCCGCCGCGGGCCGGGATGATGGCCGCGGTGCGAGGGCGCTTCGTCGTCTCAGTCACAGGTGGTCACTGTAGGCAGGCGACCGTGAACCACCGGTGAACCCGCGGCCAACGCCGCCTAAGCGCAGATGAACCTCGCCCAGCTGGTTGAGCCAAGCTGATTCGCGGGTGAACACCGGCCCAACGCGGTGCGGCCGGCGCCCCCAACCGCGCCCGAGGTGCGGGCCGGCGCGGCCCGAGCCCGCACCTCGGGCGCGGGCGGGTCCGAGGTGCGCGCGGGGCCGAGCAGCGCGCGGCGCGGGCGGGGAAGGGCACGCTCAGGCACGCTCAGTCGCGTGACTGAGGCAGACTGCGGCGGAGGAGGGGCGCTGTGCCAGATAAGGAGCGCTGTGGCGGACGAGGGCTGCGAACCGGGTGGGAGCCGGCCTCAGATCCAGCTGGGGTTGAGCATGCGCCACTGCCAGTGGTCGTACGGGATGACCTCGCCGGTGTAGACGGGGTAGAAGAAGCAGAAGGCGAAGACCGCGCCGGCGAGCACGACGCCCACCGCCAGGCGCCGGACCATGAGGCCCGCGGGCAGCCGCTGCCCGCGCACGCCGCTCGAGGTCCCCCACAGCAGGCCCAGGCAGTACGTGAGGCCCAGCACCACGAAGGGGACCATGACGATCGTGTAGAACGTGAAGATCGTGCGCTCCTGGTAGAGGAACCAGGGACCCCACGTGCCGATCAGACCCGCCAGGATCGCGCCGGCGCGCCAGTCGCGGCGCAGCGCCCAGGCGCCCAGCAGGACGACGATGACGACGACGGCAGCCCCCCAGATCACCGGGTTGCCCACGGAGGTGATCGCAGACGAGCACTTCTCCGCGGTGCACCCGTTCTGCCCGGCGGTGGGGGACTCGTAGAAGAACGAGGTGGGCTTCCACTGCACGATCCAGCCCCACGGATTGGACATGTAGGGGTGCTCGGAGTCCAGGCCCACGTGGAACTTGTACGCGGTGTAGTGGTAGTGCGCCAGGCTCGTCAGCCAGTCCGGCAGGGCCGACCACCAGCCGCGGTGCTCGGCGCCCCACTGCCGGTCGTAGCCGCCGGAGGTGAAGATCCAACCGGACCAGCACAGCACGTAGGTGACCAGCGCCACCGGCACGAGCGAGACGAACGCGGGCCCCGCGTCCTTGGCCAGCGCCGCGCGCAGCGGCTGGGCGACGCCCACTCTCCGGCGGGCGCTCCAGTCCCAGCACACCGCCATGATGCCGAAGGCGGCCAGGGCGTAGAGGCCGGACCACTTGACGCCCATCGACAGGCCCAGGCTGATGCCGGCGGCCAGGCGCCACGGGCGCAGGCCCAGCGAGGGGCCGAAGCGGGCCGGTGTGAGCCAGCCGCGCCGCCACGGCAGCGCGGCGAGCCGGCCCAGGCGGCGCTGGGCCCAGTCGCGGTCGAGGATGAGGCAGCCGAACGCCACGAGCACGAAGAACATGACGAAGAGGTCGAGCAGTCCGGTGCGCGAGTGGACGAAGTGCTCACCGTCGACGCACAAGAGCAGCCCGGCGACGCCGCCCAGCCACACGCTGGAGAACATGCGGGTGGCGATGCGGGCGAGGATGAAGATCGACAGGGCCCCGAAGAGCGCGGCGGAGAACCGCCACCCGAACGAGTCGTCGACGCCGAACCAGTCGATGCCCAGGCTGAGGATCCACTTGCCCAGCGGCGGGTGGACGACGTACTCCGGGGTGGTGAGGATGCCTGACGGGTCGCCCTGGTTGAACAGGTCGTTGGCCTTCTCCGCCCAGTTGCGCTCGTAGCCGGACTGGCTGAGCGCGTACGCGTCCTTGACGTAGTAGGTCTCGTCGAAGACGAGCGAGTGGGGAAAGCCCAGCCGCCAGAACCGCAGCACCGCGCCGATCACGGCGAGGCCCGCCGGGATGAGCCAGCCGAGCAGCGGGTGCGCGGCCGGCGGGATCCCCATGGCCAGGGGGGTGAGGCGACGGGTGGGGTCGGGCGAGTCGGCGGCGCTCGGCGCGTCGGCGGTGGCGGATGCCGTGCGGCCGGTGGTGGCGGTCGCCGTGCTGCCGCCGGCCTTAGCGCCCTCGGCGGGCTCGGCGTCGGGCGGGCGCGCGGACGTCCTCGAAGTGCTCACCCGCCCAGTGTAGGGGGCGCAGTGGAGGGGACGAGGGCTGTTGCGGATCTGCCACCGAGCGGGCGTCCGGCGACTGTCGCCCGGCACGCGGTCCCGGCTAGCCTGGGATGCAGGACCCGCCGCACGCGAGGGGCGGGCCGCGCCTCGGGAACCGGGGCGCCGAACGAGAAGCGGGTGGGTGACCATGTCCTACGGCAGCGGAGACGACGGTGCGAAGTACCCGGGCGGCTCGGGCTACCCCGGCAGCGCGGGCTATGCGGGCAGCCGGGGCTACTCCGGCAGCGCGGCCGGCGGTGGCGAGTACGGCTCGCAGGGCGGTTACGGCTCGCAGGGCGGCTACCCGGGCGGTGCCTCCCAGCTCGGCCCCGCCTATGGCGGCGAGGGCTACGGCAGCGGCGACTATGCCGCCGGTGACTACGGCGGCCAGGGCTACGGCGACCAGCCTTACGCCGGCCAGCCATACGCCGACCAGGGATACGGGCCGGACTACGGGGTGCAGCCCTACGCCGGCCAGCAGCCGGCGTACTACCGGCCCGCACCGCGGACGAACACGCTGTCCATCGTCGCGCTCGTGCTCTCCCTCGTGGGCCTCTCGACCGGCCTCACAGCGATCGGCGGCATCATCTGCGGGCACATCGCCCGCCGCCAGATCCGCGAGACCGGCGAGGGCGGCGACGGCCTCGCGCTGGCCGCGCTCATCGTCGGCTACATCATCAGCGGCTTCTGGGTGGCGCTCGTCCTCTTCTATATCGCTGTCTTCGTCTTCATCGGCCTCGGGAGCATGTCCTGACGCCAGCGGACGGATCAGTAACGCCAGCGGACGGGCCGGAGATCCCAGCGGACGGGTCAGTAACGCGCGTGGGCGGGTCGGTAACCCCGGCGGGCGCGCCGGTGCCCCCGGAGGCCGTGCCGCAGCCGGCCGGTGAGGCGCCCCGCGGCTCCGCGCTCGTGCTCCTCGGCACCCCGATCGGCAACCTCGGCGATGCGAGCCCTCGGATGCGCGCGGAGATCGCCGCCGCGGACCTCATCGCTGCCGAGGACACCCGGCGCTTCCTGGGCCTGGCCGAACGGCTGGGCATCGCCCACTCCGGGGCGATCATGAGCCTCTTCGACCACAACGAGGCCGACCGCGCGGCCGTCCTGGCCGACGAGGTCGCCGCCGGCAAGCGGGTCGTCCTGCTCACCGACGCCGGCATGCCGGCGGTCTCGGACCCCGGCTACCGCGTGGTGAGGGAGGTCAGCGAAAGGGGCCTGCCGGTCACCTCGGCGCCCGGGCCGTCCGCGGCCCTGACCGCGCTCGCCCTCTCCGGCCTGCCCTCCGACCGCTTCGCGTTCGAGGGGTTCCTGCCGCGCAAGCCCGGCGAACGGGCGCGCAGGCTGGCCGGGCTCGCCCGCGACGAGCGCACGCTCATCCTCTTCGAAAGCCCCCACCGCATCGCCGCGGCCATGGAGGACGTCGTCGCCGCGTTCGGACCGGACCGGCCCATGACCATCAGCCGGGAGCTGACGAAGACCTACGAGGAGGTGCTGCGGGGCACCTCGGGCGAACTGGCCCGTGCCGCGCACGCGGGGCTGCGCGGCGAGCTCACCCTCGTCATCGCCGGCTTCCGCGGTACCGCCTCGGACCCTGCCGACCACCTGCCCGAGGTGGCCCGGCTGGTGGACGGCGGCATGCGCGCCAAGAAGGCCGCGGTGGAGGTCGCGGGGCGCCATGGGCTGAGCACCCGCGCGGTCTACGAGGCCTATCTGCACGCGTAGTCGGCACACGTAGACTCGAGGCCATGACCTTCTACCTCACCACCGCGATCGCGTACCCCAACGGCACCCCGCACATCGGGCACGCGTACGAGTACATCGCGGCGGACACGATCGCCCGGTTCAAGCGCCTCGACGGCGAGGACGTCTTCTTCATGACCGGCACGGACGAGCACGGGCTGAAGATGCAGCAGACCGCGCAGAAGCTGGGGATGTCGGCCCGCGAGCTGGCCGATGTCAACGCCGCGAAGTTCCGGGACCTCCAGGACACCCTGGGCTCGAGCTACGACCGGTTCATCCGCACGACGGACCCGGACCACACCGCGGCCAGCCAGGCCCTCTGGCAGCGCATGGCCGACGCCGGCGACATCTACCTGGACTCCTACTCCGGCTGGTACTCGGTGCGCGACGAGGCGTACTACGCCGAGGACGAGACGGAGGTCCGCGCCGACGGCGAGCGCTACGCGACCGCCACGGGCACCCCGGTGACGTGGACGGAGGAGGAGTCGTACTTCTTCCGGCTGTCGAACTACGCCGACCGCCTGCTCGAGTGGTACGACACCCCCGGTGAGGACGGGATCTCCCCGGTGGGCCCGGACGTGCGGCGCAACGAGGTCGCCTCGTTCGTCCGCTCGGGGCTCAAGGACCTCTCGATCTCCCGCACGACGTTCGACTGGGGCATCCCGGTGCCCGGCGACGACAAGCACGTCATGTACGTGTGGGTCGACGCGCTGACGAACTACCTGACGGGGGCGGGCTTCCCGGACGTGGACTCGGAGCGCTTCCGCGAGCTGTGGCCGGCCGACGTCCACATCATCGGCAAGGACATCATCCGCTTCCACAGCGTCTACTGGCCGGCCTTCCTCATGAGCGCGGGCCTGCCGCTGCCCCGCCGCGTCCACGCCCACGGCTTCCTGTTCAACAAGGGCGAGAAGATGTCGAAGTCCGTGGGCAACGTCGTCGACCCCTACGACCTCGTCGCGAGCTTCGGCCTCGACACGCTGCGCTTCTTCCTGCTGCGCGAGATCTCCTACGGCCAGGACGGCTCGTACTCCGCCGACAGCATCATCGGGCGCAAGAACGCGGACCTCGCCAACGAGTACGGCAACCTCGTCCAGCGCTCCGCGACGATGGTCGTGAAGAACCTGGACGGCGTCGTGCCCACCGTCAGCGCCGCGGACCTCAGCGCCGACGACCGCGACCTGCTCGACCTCGCCGAGGCGGCGCTGGGCCGGGCGCGCGCCGCCGTGGACCGCCAGGAGCTCCACCGCTACGTCGAGGCGCTGTGGAGCGTGCTGGGGGAGACCAACCGGTACTTCTCCGCGCAGCAGCCGTGGAAGCTCAAGAAGGAGGACCCGAAGCGCATGGCCACGGTCCTCTTCACCGCGCTCGAGGTGCTGCGCCAGATCTCCATCCTCGCCCAGCCGATCATGCCGGAGTCCGCGGGCCGAGTCCTCGACACCCTGGGCGTGGCCCGGGAGCAGTCCGCGCGCACGTTCGCCGCGCTCGACGCCCCGCTGCCGGCGGGCACGCGCCTCGAGGCGCCCACCCCGATCTTCCCGCGCTACGAGGCGCCTGCCGACGGCGTCGCGGGCACTTCCGCGGGCACGGGGACTGCCGCGGGCGCGGGGGCCTGATGGCATCGCGCGCGGCCGGCGAGTACCCGCCGGTGCCCGAGGCGCTGGCCGCGCCGGGCGTCGACACCCACACCCACCTCGACATCTGCACGGGCAACCGCGGCCCCATCCGCCCCGGCGAGCCCGCCCCGGAGGTGGATCCCGCCGATGCGGGCGAGGGTGCGGACTTCCCGCCCCTGTCCTTCTTCTACGACACCGCCCGAGCCGCGGGCATCCCGCGCATCGTGCAGATCGGCTGCGAGATGGGCTCCGCCCGCTGGACCGCGCAGACGGTGGCCGACGAGGCGGCGGCCGGGCGCGATTGGATGCTCGGCGGTGCGGCCATCCATCCGAACGAGGCGCCGCGCCTGGCCGCGGCCGGCCTGCTCGAGGACTCCCTGGCGGAGGTCGAGGAGCTGCTGGGCGGGGACCGGATGCGCGTGGTGGGCGAGACGGGCCTGGACTACTTCCGCACCTCGGCGGAGGACGAAGGCGACATGCGCGCCCAGCGCGAGTCCTTCCGCGCCCACATCGAGATCGCCAAGCGGCGCGGCCTCGCCCTGCAGATCCACGACCGCGAGGCCCACGCGGACGTGCTGCGCATCCTGCGAGAGGAAGGCGCGCCGGAGGTCACGGTCTTCCACTGCTTCTCCGGCGACGCGGCCATGGCGCGCGAGTGCGCGGCGGCCGGCTACTTCATGTCGTTCGCCGGCAACATCACGTTCAAGAATGCCGACGGGCTGCGCGAGGCCGCCGCCCTGGTGCCCGATGCGCTGCTGCTGTCGGAGACCGATGCCCCGTTCCTCACCCCGCACCCCTACCGGGGCAGGCCGGGCGGGCCGTACCTCACCGCGCTGACGATCCGCAGGCTCGCACAGGTGCGCGGCGCCTCGGAGGCGCACGTCGCGGACCTCGTGACGGCCAATGCGCAGCGCGCCCTGGGGGACTGGGCGCTGTAGCGGTTCGGCAGGGCCCCCGCAGCGTTGCCCGGGGTATTGCCGTTGCCCGGGGTATTGCCGGCGGTGCGATGATGGGCCCATGGCTGCCGACGACGTTCGCCTCGTGTCCTCCGGCCCCGGCGACGGGGCCGCGGTCCTCGCCCTCGTGCAAGAGTCCTTCGCCCCCTACGTGGAGCGGATGGGCAAGCGCCCGGCGCCCATGGACGTCGACTACGAGCCCCTCGCCGCCGCCGGGCGCATGCTGCTCGCGTGGAGCGGCACCCGCCTCGTGGGCATGCTGCTCACCGCGGTGCGCCCCGCCGCCCTGTTCCTCGACACCATCGCGGTGGCCCCGGAGATGCAGGGGACCGGGTTGGGTGCGCGCCTCATGTCCGCCGCCGAGGTGCGCGCCAGGTCCGCCGGCCTCGCGCGGATCGAGCTCTACACGAACGCGCTCATGACGGAGAACCTCGCGTACTACCCGCGGCTGGGCTACGAGGAGGTCGGCCGGCGCGTGGACGAGGGATTCGACCGGGTCTTCTTCGCCAAGCAGCTGGACTGACGAGCAGCTGAACTGACGAGCGGTTGGTCTGTCGAGCGGCTGAACTGAGCGGCCCGAGCGGCCCCGGGCCACGGCCGTTTCCGCCGCCAGCGGAACGCCCGCGCAATCCTGGCACTCGGGTTGACCGAGTGCCAGGCCCGTCATAGTCTTCGATTAGCACCTGAAGTCATTGAGTGCTAAACGCGCTCAGGCGAGCCAGGGCAGTCCGGCACCCGCGACGACGGGCCGCCCACCGGCCGCAGGAGTGAAGTCTTCAGCGAATCCAACGAAGGAGAGTGTCCGAACATGTCGGTTGCCATCAAGCCGCTTGAAGATCGGATTGTCATCCGCCAGCTCGAGGCCGAGCAGACCACTGCTTCCGGTCTTGTCATCCCCGACACCGCCAAGGAGAAGCCCCAGGAGGGCGAGGTCGTCGCCGTGGGCCCCGGCCGCGTGGCCGACAACGGCAACCGCGTGCCGCTCGACGTCTCCGTCGGCGACAAGGTCATCTACTCGAAGTACGGCGGCACCGAGGTCAAGTACGCCGGCGAGGACTACCTCGTCCTCTCGGCGCGCGATGTCCTCGCGGTCATCGGCTGATCATTTCCCGCTGCGATCGAGCCGGCGCGCCGCGCCGGCTCCCCATCTTCGAAAGGAAGTGAATCATGCCGAAGACCCTGAAGTTCGACGATGCCGCGCGCAACTCGCTTGAGCACGGCGTCAATGTCCTCGCCGACACGGTCAAGGTCACGCTGGGCCCCCGCGGCCGCAACGTCGTCCTCGACAAGCAGTGGGGCGCCCCCACGATCACGAACGACGGCGTGACGATCGCCCGCGAGGTCGAACTCGACGACCCGTTCGAGAACCTGGGCGTCCAGCTCGCCAAGGAAGTCGCGACGAAGACCAACGACGTCGCCGGCGACGGCACCACCACCGCCACCGTGCTCGCCCAGGCGCTCGTGCACGAGGGCCTGCGCAACGTGGCCGCGGGCGCAGCTCCCGGCCAGCTCAAGGCCGGCATCGAGAAGGCAGTGGACGCCGTCGAGGAGCGCCTCAAGGCGGACTCGCGCGACGTCGACGGCTCCGCGGAGATCGCGCACGTCGCGGCCCTGTCCGCCCAGTCCCCGGAGATCGGCAAGCTCATCGCCGAGGCCTTCGACAAGGTCGGCAAGGACGGCGTCATCACGATCGACGAGAGCCAGGCCTCCACGGTCGAGCTCGAGTTCACCGAGGGCATGCAGTTCGACAAGGGCTACCTGTCCCCGTACTTCGTCACGGACGCCGACCGCCAGGAGGCGGTGCTCAGCGATCCGTACATCCTCATCAACCAGGGCAAGATCACGAACATCCAGGATCTGCTGCCCGTCCTCGAGAAGGTCCAGCAGGCCGGCAAGCCGCTGTTCATCATCGCCGAGGACATCGAGGGTGAGGCGCTGTCGACGCTGGTCGTCAACAAGATCCGCGGCATCCTCAATGTCGCGGCCGTGAAGGCGCCGGGCTTCGGCGATCGCCGCAAGGCGATCCTCGAGGACCTCGCGGTCCTCACGGGCGGCACGGTCATCACCGCGGACATGGGCATGAAGCTCGACCAGGTCACGCTCGACGACCTGGGCTCCGCGCGCACCGTCACCGTCACGAAGGACAACACGACGGTCGTCGACGGCGCCGGTGCCGACGATGCGGTTGCGGGTCGCGTCAAGCAGATCCGCGGCGAGATCGAGCACACGGACTCCGACTGGGATCGCGAGAAGCTCCAGGAGCGCCTCGCGAAGCTCGCCGGCGGTGTGGCCGTCATCAAGGTGGGCGCCGCGACCGAGGTGGAGCTCAAGGAGCGCAAGCACCGCGTCGAGGACGCCGTGTCCGCGACCCGCGCCGCCATCGAGGAGGGCATCGTGCCCGGCGGTGGGTCCGCACTCGTGCACGCCGCGAAGGTCCTCGAGGGTACCGACCTGGGCCTGACCGGCGATGCCGCGACCGGTGTGGGCATCGTGTCCCGCGCCGTCGTCCAGCCGCTGCGCTGGATCGCGGAGAACGCGGGCCAGGACGGCTACGTCGTGGCCTCGAAGGTCGCCGAGCTCGATGCGGGTCAGGGCTACAACGCCGCGACCGGCGAGTACGGCGACCTCGTCAAGGCCGGCGTCATCGACCCGGTCAAGGTCACCCGCTCGGCGCTGCGCAATGCGGCGTCGATCGCGGCGCTCGTCCTCACCACCGAGACCCTCGTGGTCGAGAAGCCGGAAGAGGACGACGACGACAAGTGATCGTCGCCGCGGGCCGGCCGGCCCGGTGCTGATGCGCTGAGCCGGTTCGCCCACACCCGGCGCGCGGCACGGCACGGCTGGACAGCACTGCTGGCTGCAGAGCACGGCATGGCTGGAGAGCACGGCTGGCCCGCGCCCGGGAGGCACCGCAGGGGCGGTTGCCGCGAAGGAGACTTCGCGGCAGCCGCCCCTGCTGCTGTGCGGGGGGTCGTGCCGAAGGCACAGCGGGGCTTGGTTGACGGGTGCCGGAGCGATCATCGTCCGGTTTGGGTGTTCTCCCGCTCCTGGTCTATAGTGATGAATCGCTCAGCTCTTCCCCAGTTTTCGTATCACTCTTGACGGAAGGCACACCCCCTCATGAAGCTCCCCTCCAAGCTCGCCGCCGGCTCCGCGGTGGCCGCTCTCGTCTTCGGCCTGGCATCCCCGGCCCTGGCGACGAACCTGAAGACGAAGCACGGCAATGAGACCGTCGGCTGCAAAGTGGCGTGGGACGCCAGCGCCGTCATGAACACGCAGCTGACCAACCAGACCGAGGGGTACTCGGGCCTGATGGTCGACAGGAACGGTGATCCCGTCAAGGGCGGATTCGTCAACGGCGGCTACATCAAGTCGGTATGGCCTACGAATGAGGAGGACGAGCCCTATTACACGAAGGGCGATCCGGGAATCCTCGAGGTCACGCACTTCTACAACGGCGGCTCTGAGGACAACAAGGGCCTGGTAGCCGTCGATGGTACGCAGCCCAACTGGCGCACCGTGGTAGCAACCGATTACGCCATCAAGAACGCGAAGGTCACGCTGCACGCGCCTGCCGATATGAAGGTGAAAGCTTGGTCCTACCTTCCTTCGGACAGGCTCAATGGTGACACGCCATTCGACGTGAATGGTTACCTGCACAAGTGGGGTAAGCCGTACGACTCGTACACCTACCCCTCCACCGCCGAAAAGGTCGCATCGGACGACGGCAACGGCAACGTGACGTTGGACCTGGGAGACCTGAACGCCAAGGACGGGCGTGTGCTTCAGCTGACGGGGCAGATGATTCCGGGTGAGCGGATGGACCAGAACTACGTCGCCAGTGCCACGCTGACCGGTGAGTACGATCCGGAAGCGGGCATCAAGGACTGCCCGACTCCCGCCCCCACCGATACCAGCGACCCGACCCCTAGCGAGTCGGGTGAGCCCACTCCGAGCGAGTCCGGGAACCCGACGCCCAGCGAGTCGGGTGAGCCCACTCCGAGCGAGTCCGGGAACCCGACCCCCAGCGAGTCCGGCAACCCGACCCCCACCGAGTCCGGCACCGCGACGCCGTCCGCCAGCGGATCGGCGACGGCGACGCCGTCGGAGAGCACCACCTCGGCGCCGGCGCCCGGTTCCGATGACCCCTCGGACGACGCGCCCCAGCCGGGTGACAACGGCGACAACGGCGACGGCGGGGATGACGGCAACGGCGGGAACCTGCCGCGCACCGGCTCCGACGCGGTCGCCCCGCTCCTGGCCGCGGGCGGCGCACTGCTGCTCGTCGGCGCCGGCGTGCTCCTGGTGGCGCGCCGCCGCCGCAGCTGAGCCGACCCGCAATCCCGGTCCTCCGGGTTCCTCATGCCTGACGGGCGCACGGCGCGCGGCAGGCAGGGGTGCGGTCGACGGGGTCGCAGCCGGATTCTTCCGGCCGCGGCCCCGTTCGCGTGCCTGCCCCGCCCGCAGTGCCGTTCGGCACCGCCCCGCTGCGGCGGGCGGCCGGCCTGCGCCTCGGCCAGCCTGCGCCTCGGCCGACCCGCGCCCCGGCGGGCTAGGATCGCGAGCATGACAGCCGGGGCAGCGAGCATGACAACCGGGTGGGGAGCATGACAACCGGGACAGGCGGGGACGCACAGTGACCGCCATCGTCAGCGCGGCCATCAGCCTGGTGGGCCTGGGCTTCGCGATGGGCTTCAGCCCCACGCTCTACGCCCTCGTGCTGCGCCTCCTCACCCGCTCGGCGCACGCTGCCCGGTCGATCCGCTGGATCACGGTGGGTCTGACCCTGGGCGCGCTGTTCCTCCTGCTCCTCTTCCGCGTCGTCGACCCGGAGACCCTCACGGCGCTGCTGCGTGCGGACACCCACCGCTTCCTCGTCCACCGCAGCGTCGACGCCGCTGCCGCCGCGCTCCTCCTGCTGGGCGGCGCCATCATGCTCGCGCGGCTGCGCCGCCCGCCGCGCGACCCGCACCTGGGCCACCGGGCGCTCTCCAGCGGCCCCGGCCGCCCCGACTCGCAGCACCGGGACCCGGAGCGCCCCGGCCGCATGGTCCTCATCGGCCTGGCCGAGTCGATCATCAGCGTGAGCGGACTGGCCACGATGTACGTCACCGGCCGCGTCATCGCCGCGGCCTCCCACCTGCTGGTGGTGCAGGCGGTCCTCGCGGTCGTTTTCTTCGCCGCGCTGGCGGGCCAGTACCTGCTGCTCGCGTGGGCGTGGGGTGCGTTCCCACCGCTCGCGCACGCGATGACGCGGCTCTACGACCGCGTGACCAGGATCGACACGCGGCCCTACGTGGCCGCCGCCCTGCTCCTCGCCGGCTGTGTGTTCGCCGTGATGGCGGTCTTCGGGGCGTAGCGCGCCCGCACGGTGCTCCGGCGCCGGCGTGAACTCCGCCGCGGACGCACCACGCGCCGCTCGGGGCGGCTCGCTAGACTCGACGCCGCACAGCCGGTGCTCGTCCACCGCCGTCCATCCTCACCCACGGAGGCCCCATGCCCGCGTTCGCCGACACCCTCGACACCGCCGTGCGGCAGGCCGTCGCCCAGGAGCTCATCGGCACCGCACAGCCCGTCGTCGGCCTGCTCGACTTGAACGCAGTCGAGGAGCGGATCGCCGCCCTGACCGGCGCCTTCGCGCCCGCCGGGCAGGTGCTGCACACCGTGGCGTGCAAGGCCGTCACCCTGGTGCCGGTGCTGCGCTTCCTGGCGGAGCGGGGACTGGGCTGCGAGGTCGCGAGCCCCGGCGAGTACGCGATGGCGCAGGCCGCGGGCTTCCCCGCCGAGCGCATCGTGCTGGACTCCCCGGCGAAGACCGAGGGCGAGCTGCGCCGCGCGCTGGGCGACGGCGCCTCGCTCAACATCGACTCCTACCAGGAGATGGAGCGCGTCGACGCGCTGCTGGGCGAGCTCGCGGGCGCCAGCGCCGAATCCGCTGCCGGCCCCGCCTCCGTCATCGGCGTGCGGGTCAACCCAGTGGTGGGCGCGGGCTCGATCGGCCAGATGAGCACGGCCACCACGACGACGAAGTTCGGCGTCCCGCTCGTCGACGCAGCCGACCAGGACCGGCTCATCGCAGCGATCCGCGCCCGCCCGCACATCACCCAGCTCCACGTCCACACGGGCTCGCAGGGCATCCCGCTCGAACTCGCGGCCGCGGGGATCCGCCGCGTCGTCGAACTGGCCGATGCGATCAACGATGCTGCCGGTCAGCAGCAGATCGCCCGCATCGACATGGGCGGGGGCCTGAGCGTGAACTTCCTCTCCAACGACATCACCCCCACGTTCGAGGACTACGCCGACGTCCTCAAGCGCGAGGTTCCCGAGCTGCTCGACGGCCGCTACGGCCTCGTCACCGAGTTCGGCCGCGCGCTGCTGGCCAAGGCCGGCACCATCGCCACCCGCATCGAGTACACGAAGACCGTGGGCAGCCGCCGCTTCGCAATCGGCCACGCCGGCGCGCAGACCGCCACCCGCACCGCGTTCGTCCCCGAGCACTGGCCGCTGCGCATCAGCGCCCGCGCCGCGGACGGTGCGCCGAGCCCGGCGCCCAGCGCCATCCAGGACCTCGCGGGGCCGTGCTGCTTCACCGGCGACATGATCGGCCGCGACTACGACGTCCCAGAGTTCCAGCCCGGCGACATCGCGCTCATCCACGACGTGGGCGCCTACTACTTCTCCACCCCGTTCGCCTACAACGCGCTGCCGCGCATCCCGGTCTACGCCTACCGGGCCGCCGAGGCGCGGGTCGAGTTCGCGCTGGTCCGCCGCCAGCAGACGGTCGAGGAGCTGCTCGCCGAGGCCGGCGAGGACGTGGTGCTGTGAGGCGCGCCCATGCTGCCCGCACGGCCGGGCGCCGCGGGCGGCCCCGGGCCGGATGCACGCGTCGCGTGCGGTTCTGAGCGTGCCCGCCATGCGCAGCCCCCTGCCGCCGCGCGAGGGGATCAGCGCGGCGCGGCTGCGCGCCCCCGGCGGGCCGCAGACCCACGCGCACGCCGCGGATCCCGTCCCGGCCACCGTGGGAGCCTGGTTGTCAGCGGTGCTGCTGGGTGCCTCGGCGGCGGAGCGCGCGGAGCTGGCCCACCCGACCGGCGGCGCGCTGTGCGATGAGAGCGGGCGGCCCGTGGGGCTGTCCGATCCGGTGATCCCCGGCGGGTTCTACTTCTTCCACCGCCCGGTGCCGGCCGAGGCGCGGATCCCGTTTCCCATCCGCACCGTGCACGAGGACGCGGAGCTGCTCGTCATCGACAAGCCCGCATTCCTCGCCTCGACGCCCAATGGGCGGTTTGTGCGCGAGTGCGCGGTCACGCGGCTGCGGGTGGAGCGCGACGAGCAGGACCTCGTGGCGATCCACCGCCTGGACCGGGTGACGTCCGGGCTGCTCGTCCTCTCCCGTCGCCCGGCCACGCGCGGGGCCTACCAGCGGCTGTTCCAGGAGCGCCGCGTGCACAAGTCCTACCGGGCGCTCGTCGTCCTGCCCGCGGGCTGGGATCCCGTTCTGCTGCCCGCCGAGCGCGCCTCGCGGCTGGACAAGGAACCGGGTACGCGGGCCGTGCTCGAGGTGCCCGGCGAGCCCAACGCACTCACCCGGCTCGCGTATGCGGGGCCGGGGGAGTGCACGTGCGCGCCCGCGGATGCGGATGCGAATGCGCATGCGAATGCGCATGCGAATGCGGATACCAGGCGGCTGGGCGTCATCGATCTCGAGCCCGTGACGGGCCGCACTCACCAGCTGCGCGTGCACCTCAACGCGCTGGGGCTGCCCATCCTGGGCGACCCCATCTACCCCGAGGACCTGGCGCCCGATCCCTACGACTTCCGCCGCCGGCTCCACCTGCTGGCCCGCCGGATCGAGTTCGAGGACCCGCTCACCGGCCGGCCGCGGCGCTTCGACTCGCGGCTGGGACTCTGCGGCGATGAGGGAAGAGCTTCACCGTGGGTGGAGGAATCGTCGCCGCGCGCGTAGGCGTTCTCTCGGGTGCCTGCTCGGTCGTGCAGATGGTTGGGCGGCTTTGCGGGTAGTCGGGCGGTGAAGGGGGTGGTCAACCAGCGGGGCGCTCGGCTCTCGGCGCGACCGGCTTAGCCGATCGCAGGGGCTGATCGCCCCACGGCGCGGTCTGGTCGGCGCACCGCTGACCGGGCACCGCGCGGTGTGGCGAACTGGGCACACGGGCGCGCCCGATGCGGGTGCGCGTCGGGCAAGATGGGAGCCGACGCCCGAGACCCCGAGACCCCGAGCACCACGGAGGCCACCCCATGACCGGCCGCGCGCACGATCCCTCCTCGTATCCGCCCACCGGGGACCCGCACCGCCCCTACCCGCCGCCACCGCCGCGGCCGCCGGGCGAATCCCAGTCCCCCGGGCAGCCCCCACCGGGGCCTCGCGTGCCCCTGCCGCGCCCCGCTTCACCGAGCACTGCCGCGCCGAGTACTGCCGCGCCGAACCCTGCCGTCCCGAACCCCCGCGCACAGAGTTCGGCGGGTCGGCCCACTCCAACCACAGGCCCAGACCCGGACCCGCGGGGCCTCTACGCGCCCGGGGTGCCGCGCCACAACGGCCGCTACGACCTCTCAGAGCTCGACCGCCAGCGTCGCGAGGGGACCGGCGAGGATGCCGCGGATGTCTCGGCCCTCCACGAGTTCGGGCGCGCCGCGGGCCTCGGCGCCGTTCTCGCAGTCGGCTCGACGCTCCTCGTCTGGCTGGCCGGGCTGGGGCTGCTCAAGGGCAACGACATGGAGTCGTTCGACCCGGACTCGATCGGCGTGTTCGGAGCGATCGCCCTGGTGGTGGGCGCGTGGAGCGACGGCTTCATCTTCACGGATCTCACGCGTCCCGACGGGGGCTTCCGGCGCCGCGGCCTGCTGCCGTTGGTCCTGTTCGCCCCGCTGCTGCTGGCGCTCTTCGGCGCGCTGGCCACGCTGGCCTGGCGCTTCCTCTTCGACTTCGAGGCAAACGGGGGCGCCGAGGCGGCGCTCGTGCAGAACCAGTGGGGCAGCCTCACCGGTGCCGCGGTGGCGTTCGTCGCCGTGTGGCTGCTGGCCCAGCTGAGCATCCTGGGCACCTACCTGCTCGCCACGCTCGCGCTGGGCGGCTGGGGCCGCGGCGCCGGGTGGGGACTCATCGCGGCCTCGATCGGCGCTGCCGCGTTCGTGCTCATCGTGCCGATGCGCCGGAGCGCCGCTGCCGTGGGCCCGAGCCTTGCGGGCATGGCCGTGGCGCTCGCGGTGAGCATCGTGGCCGCCGCGGTGCTCGTGGCATGGGGGCAGCGGCGCCGCGCGGCCCGGGAGCAGAGCCCGGTTTCCCCGCCCCGTGCGCCGCGGCGCGGGCTCAGTCGAGGCGCTTGAGCCGCTCGGTCAGGCCCAGCTTGACGGTGGGCCACTCCGCGCGGGTGATGGAGAAGACCACGGTGTCGCGCAGCGCCCCGGCGAAGAACTGGTGATTGCGCAGCACCCCGTCCTGCTTTGCGCCCAGCTTGGCGATCGCCCCACGCGACTGGTGGTTGTGCCAGTGGGTGCGGAACTCCACGGCGATGGCGTCGAGGTCTTCGAAGGCGCGCGTGAGCAGCAGCAGCTTGGCCTCCGGATTGACCCGGGTGCCGCGCACGGCGGGGCTGAGCCAGGTCGAGCCGATCTCCACGTGGCGGTTCGCCGCGTCGATGTTCATGAACGTCGTCATGCCCACCGGTTCGCCGTGGTCGAGCACCGTGTACGGCGCCATGCTGCCCGCCCGCTGGAGGCCCAGCCGGCGCTCGATCTCCGCGTCCACCTCGTCCGCCGCCGGGACCGAGGTGACCCACAGGTCGATGCCCTCGCTCGCCCGGCCCAGGCCCTCGGCGTGGGCGGGGGAGAGCTGGGCGAGCGTGACGCGCTCGCCCACGAGGTCCGGTGCGGCTGCGAAGGTCGCCGGATCGCCGGCCCCGGGCCGGGAAGAGCCATCGAACGCGTCGCCGCGGGCGCCGGTGGCGGTGTGGGGATCCGTGTACGCAGTGGCAGTGGGGTTCGTCTCCATGGGGTTGAGCGTACGGCCGTTTGACCCCCCGCGGGGCGCTCTGCTCGGTTTTGGGCACCCGCGCCGTGCCCGGCGCTGTGCCGCGTGAGCGGCCGAGGCGCGGGCCGGGCCCACCTGCCCCGCGCCTCGGCGGGTGTCAGGAGGAGCCGGCCCGCGCCTCGGCGGGGGTGGTGGACAGGGACGAGCGGGATGCTCAGCCGATCATGGACGAGGCCATCCCGGTGAAGTAGGGGACGAGCCAGATGGCCCACACGAGGATGGAGAAGCGGTGGAAGACGGCCTTCGCGTGGTCCGTGCCGCGGATGACGACGACGAGGGCCCACACGAAGTGGACGGCCATGAGGAGCAGGGCGATGGCACCGGTGATCGCCATGATGGCCCCCAGGATCTCACCGGCGCCGCTGGAGAAGCTGGCCTGACCGGAAGCGGCGATGCGGCGCATGAACTCGGTGCCGGTGGCATCGCAGGCGAGACCCAAACCGAAGAACACCACGTGCCACCACCTGAGGGTGCCCTGGAGGCGCTCGGCCCAGACGCCGATGGTGTAGAGGATGAGTGCGGATGAGATGAAGACGATTGCTGGTGTGAGCATGCCTCCATGCTCCCGTTCGAGGAGGGGGCGGAGGATCGTGCAAACGGTTGATCTTTCGGCCAGCCAATGGGTTGAGGGCGCCTTGCCGAATGGGCGGCGGCCCGTGCCCTGCGGCCGGGTGAGTTTGGTCGCATCGGAGCGGGTGGCCGTGTTCCCCGTCCGTGGGCGGGCATACCATGTCAGAAACTCACGCGGGAGGGGACTGACTCGATGGATGGCGAAGGCAAGTCGATGGGCGAAGTGGAGAGCCGGTTCCAGGAGGCGCAGGACCCGTTCGCGCTCACCGGCCTCACGTATGACGATGTGCTGCTCCTGCCCGGCGACACGGACGTCATCCCCTCGGAGGCCTCGACCCGGACCCGGTTGACCCGCGGGATCGACATCAACATCCCCCTCGTCTCCGCGGCGATGGACACCGTGACGGAGTCGCGCATGGCGGTGGCGATGGCGCGGATCGGTGGCCTGGGCATCATCCACCGCAACCTCAGCAAGGAAGACCAGGCCGCGCACGTCGACTACGTCAAGCGCAGCGAGTCCGGCATGATCACGGACCCCGTCACCATCACCCCGGACCGCACGCTCGAGGAGCTCGACGAGGTGTGCGGGCGCTACCGGATCTCCGGCCTGCCGGTCGTCGACGACGCGGGCGTGCTCGTGGGCATCGTGACGAACCGCGACCTGCGCTTCGTCCCGCGCCGGGAGTTCGCCACGCGCACCGTCGCGCAGACCATGAAGCCGATGCCGCTCGTCACCGCGCCGGTGGGGGTCGATCCGGAGCGCGCCTACGAGCTGCTCGCCGAGCACAAGGTGGAGAAGCTGCCGCTCGTCGACGAGGAGGGCCGCCTGCGCGGTCTCATCACGGTCAAGGACTTCGTCAAGAGCGAGGAGTACCCGCTGGCCACGAAGGACGACGAGGGCCGCCTGCGCGTGGGTGCCGCCGTCGGCTTCTTCGGCGATGCCTACGAGCGCGCGGAGTTGCTCGCGGACGCCGGGGCCGACGTGCTCGTCGTCGACACCGCCAACGGCCACGCCCGCGGCGTCACGGACATGATCCGCAGGCTCAAGGCGGACAGCATGTTCGGCAATGTGCAGATCATCGGCGGCAACGTCGCCACCAGCGAGGGCGCGCAGGCGCTCATCGACGCCGGCGTCGACGCCATCAAGGTGGGCGTGGGGCCCGGCTCCATCTGCACGACCCGCGTGGTGGCCGGCGTGGGTGTGCCGCAGGTGACGGCCGTGCGGCTGGCCGCGCTGGCCGCGGAGAAGGCCGACATCCCGGTCATCGCCGATGGCGGCCTCCAGTACTCGGGCGACATTGGCAAGGCGCTCGTGGCGGGGGCGAACTCCGTCATGGTCGGCTCGCTGTTCGCCGGCACCAAGGAGAGCCCCGGCGACCTCATCCTCATCAACGGCAAGCAGTACAAGGCCTACCGCGGCATGGGATCGTTGGGCGCCATGGCCCCGCGCAAGGGCAAGTCGTACTCGAAGGACCGCTACTTCCAGGACGATGTCGCCAGCGACACGGACCTCATCCCGGAGGGCGTCGAGGGCCGCGTTGCCTACCGCGGCGAGTTGCGCAACGTCGCCTACCAGCTCACCGGTGGCCTGCGGCAGACCATGTTCTACGTGGGCGCGCGCACGATCGACGAGCTCAAGGCCAAGGGTCGCTTCGTGCGCCTGACGACCGCGGGTCTCAAGGAGAGCCACCCGCACGACATCCAGATGACCGTGGAGGCGCCCAACTACACCTCGCGGTGACCGGGCCGGCCGCGCGAGCGGGCCGTCGGTTTGCGGCCGCTCGGGCGGGCGGTTGACGGCCAGCGGTCGACTGGGCCAAGTGGCGGGAGGACGGCCGAGCCTGCGGGCAGGAGGACCACCCGCGGCCGGGGGCAACGATTAGTGCGCCGAGGGCTTCCGGGCGGTTGGGAGTTGTTCGCGCGTCACCGGTTGCTGACGTCAGTGCGTCGAGGCTGCGCGACAGTCGGCGTGCCCTTGTGCCCCACCTCCGGCATGCCCTTGTACCCCGCCTCGGGGCGAGGCGGGTTTGCTCGAGGGGTGCACCGACGGCAGGCGGGTGCCTGCCCTCTTCCCCGAGCGGCACCGATGTGTTTGAGACTGCGGCAGCGGTGACCGATTCACCGGCGCACCGTTGTGACAACGTCGCGGTGCTGCCCGCGTCGCTGTGAATTGTACTGGCGGCTTGATGCCGTTTGTTGTCCACAGGCCTTGTTCTTCAGCTTATATTCGATTAATATTCGAATATAAGCGGCGAAGCCAGAGCTTCTTCACTGCGCGGCATCGGAGCCGTGGGAAGTGCGTCGGCAGATCGGTTTCGCGGTCGCGGCATTCCGCAACGGGGCGGGCTGCACGGAGGCGGGGGTGAGTGGGATGGATGCCCAGGAGCTGCTCGCGGTGGAGCGGGAATCCGACGTCCGCGAACTCCATCGGGCTCGTGTCCTCACTGACTGGCTCGTGGCGGCCTACCATCAGCACTTCGCTCCGGTCGGCTCGCAGGAGGCCGAGGTTCCGGCCGACTACATGGACCTCCTCGTGCTCCTGCCGGACCTGGTGTGGATTGCCCTCGCCAAGCACCTGGACGTCTCGCTGATCCGGGCGCGCACGCGAGCGAAGAACGCACTCGCCGTCACCGCATCGCTGCCGCAGTTGCGCGGATTGGTGGTCGCGGGTGCGGTGCGATTCGGACGCCTCGACTACGCCGCAGGCCGAGCCAGCCATTTGCCCTGGCTGCTGCGCGAGACATTCGACGGCCTCGTCGCCGAACTCGATGCGTCCTGGGAATGGAAGCGGTGGAAGAAGGCCGTGGATGACATCTACGACTCGCTCATGCCGCCCAAGGATCGCGCAGAGGCAGCACATCGAGAGCGCCGCGTTGCCTTCTGGAACAACGGGGACGGGACCGCGAGTCTGCAGTTCGTCGGACCGGTGGCCACCGTTTCGGCGGCCCACTGCCGCCTGAGCGCATGGGCGCGGGGCATCCGGTTGGGCCAGAAGGGCGATTTCGCCGTGGGACTCGAGCCCGGGGCCGTGATCGATGATCGGCGCACGCTCGACCAGCTGTGCTTCGACATCGGTGTGCTCGGCATCCCCGAGATCCCGGTGGGCATGCGGCGCGCAGACGGGACGCACGGCACCTTCTCACTGACACTGCCCACGGACTCCGCCTGGCTGCGCGCCCAGGCCGGGGTCAACGTCACCATCCCGCTGCTCAGCCTCATGGGCTGCTCGCAGCTCCCGGGCCGACTCGATGACGCCTCACCGCTCAGCGCGGCCGATGCCAGGCGGATTGCCGCACACTCGCCATCGCTGCGGCGTCTGGTGACGGACCCGGTCACCGGGACCGTGCTCGAAGCAGTCGCCCAGACCTACGCGATCCCCGCCTCGCTGCGCACGACGCTGACGGCTCGCTGGCAGTGGTGCACGGTCCCGGGCTGCACCCGCAAGGCCGTAGCCTGCGATATCGACCACATCATTCCCTTCAACAAGGGCGCTCCGGCCTCGGGTGGAACCACCGTCTTCGACAATCTTCACCCGCTGTGCCGACACCATCACAATCTCAAGACGAACGGTGTGCTCGCTGTCGAGCGAGTCTCCCCCAGGACTGGACGGGGTGAGACGGGTCCGGTGGCACGCTGGCGGAGCGTCGATGAGGGTGCCCTGCGGTGGACGTTCCCAGCTGCACTCGGAGGGGCGGTGGGTCCACCCGGGTCCCGCATCGAAACCGAGCATGCCCGCGAACTCGCCGAACTGCAGGAGCTTATTGACGGTTCCGTGATGCCCGCGAGCGCCTTCGCCGGGATCGGTGACGACGAGGAAGAGCCGGTGGGAACCGTGCGAACGGCACCGGGACCGGGGCAGCCCACCACGAGCAAACCGCCCGCGGGGCCGGGAGCCCGGAGCGCAGACAAGGGGGAGCACGGGGTGGAGGTGCGGAGCGGGAAGGAACTGCGGAACGGACCCGAGCTGTGGAACGGGGTGGAGCTGCAGAATTCGAGCGAGCTTCGCTCGAAACCGGAAGCGTGCTCGAAGGACGAGCGGGGTGAACGGCCGGGCCTGCGGCGCATGGGCGAGAGCCCCGCGGAACCCGACATTCCGAAGACGCTCGAGCGGGCCGAACGACCGGGGACCAGCAGCTCGGGTGAGAGCCACCCGGAAACGGTGCCCGGACCGGAACCAGAACCTGAACCAGAACCTGAACTGTGGTCGAAGAGTAGGCGTGACGCACGACCGGACTGCCAGGACGAGGTCGAACAGCCCACTGGACCGAGCGAGCGATATGCGGGCGGGTGCCACCCAGGACGAGAAGCACCGATGAAGCAGGACCTGCCGGTGGATCCATGGGGCCGACCGCGTTCACCGTTTTCCGATCCCGACCCGCCACCGTTCTGATCGCCAGGTACGGTCTGATCGGCAGCTACGGTCTGATCGGCAGCTACGGTCTGAATGGCAGCTACGGTCTGAATGGCTGCTACGGCGCGGGTGTCCACGATTGACCGACTTGCCTCATCTTCTTGACCGGCCCGCCACGCCTCCGTAGCGCCCCCTCCAAATCTGATCCGATGGGTGACCGTTCAATCCCCAGCCGCAGCAACCCTCCCCAAAGCCCCCCATGGCTGTGCAGTCCGCGGCCAAGCAGACCGCGCAGTTCAACCCGTGAACCTTCACCCCATGAACCGGGGCGCCGCGAAACGCGCTGGTAGTGTGGCTGTCGTTGACATGGGGTGCTTGCCGCCCCGCTCGGCGGTACTCGTGCGAATCCCTCGCAGTGAGCTCGGCGGGCGGTCGGTCGCCAGGCTGAGAACACACCCATCGAACCTGACATGGCTAACACCAGCGAAGGGATCGTCACCGTGAGCACGGCTTCCAATGCTTCCACCGCTCCCGGCCCCGGCCAGCAAACCGCTGCCGCGGCCCAGCGCGCGTCAGCTGTGACTGACACCGGCGCCAGCGCTGACACCGGTGCCAGTAACAGCACTGACACCAGCACCAGCACTGGCACTGCCACCGGCGCCGGCACCGCGGACACCCTCGGCATCGCCGACCGTGCCCGTGCCGTCCGCGAGGGCGGCCCACTCGTCCAGTGCATCACGAACACCGTCGTCCAGCAGTTCGCCGCCAATGCGCTGCTGGCGGTGGGCGCAGCCCCAGCGATGCTCGACCACGAGGCCGATGCCGCGGACTTCGCCCACGTCGCCTCGGCGCTCAACGTCAACCTGGGCACGGCGACCTCGCATCAGCTACTCGCGGCCGACCAGGCCATCGGGGTCATGGCCGAGGAGGACAAGCCCTGGGTGCTCGATCCCGTGAGCGTGGGCGCCTCGGCCTACCGAACGAGCCGCATCCGCGCACTCACCGCGCAACGGCCCACGGCCGTGCGCGGCAACGCCTCCGAGATCGCGCTTCTCGCGGGTGCCGGTGCGGGAGGACGCGGGGTCGACTCCACGGACTCCGTCGACGCTGTCGTGGGCGCCGCCGCGCGGCTGGCGCGCGACACCGGTGGGATCGTCGCCGTGTCCGGTGAGCGCGATGCCATTGTCGCAGCTCAGGGCGATCGCGCGGTCATCGCCCGCGTCTCCGGGGGCAGCTCGCTCATGCCGCTCGTCATCGGCACCGGCTGCTCACTGGGAGCGGTCCTCGCCGCCTACCTGGCAGCATCCCGGGCCGACGAGGCCAACACCCGCGCGACCGGGTCCGATGCCGGCTCCGTCGCCCCCGAGGAACGGCTGCACAACGACTTCACCGCAGCCATCGCGGCCCACGCCCACTTCGCGGCGGCCGGGCACCGCGCTGCGCTCGCCGCCGCCGGGCCCGGGACCTTCGCCCCCGCCTTCCTCGATGCGCTGTTCCTCCTCGACGCAGAGGAGCTCGGGGCCGTTCGGATTGAGCTCGCCACCGCTACGTTCGAGGAGCTTCGCGCATGACCGATCCAGCCGCAGCGCCCGCACCCCCCGGCGCCCCGCGGCTGTTGGGCCTCGACACGGCGCTCTACCTCGTGACCGATTCGGCGATGTGCCGGGCAGCCGGGCGCAGCGTCGCGCAGACCGTCGCCCTCGCCGTCGAGGGCGGGGCGGGCCTCGTCCAGGTGCGCGACAAGCACGCCGGCGAGGCCGAGTTCGACGAGCTCGCCCGCTCCGTCGTCGCGGCGGTCGAGCAGACGCGGGACAGGCTCGGCATCGACCACGAGATCCCGGTCTTCCTCGACGACCGGGTGGCCTCGGCGCGGCGGCTGCTCGACGAGGGCCTGCGCGTCCATGTCCACGTCGGCCAGGACGACGAGCCCGTCGAGCGCGTCCGCACGGCGATCGGCCCCGAGCCGCTGCTCGGGCTCTCTGCCTCGAACGAGCAGGAATTCGCCGCCGGCGAGGCGGCCGGGGGAGTCAACCTGTTCGGCGTGGGCCCCGTGTGGGCCACCCAGACCAAGGACGTCGCCCGCGCCGCCCTGGGCCCCGAGCGCATCCGGGAGCTCGCCGCCGCCGCCCGGCTGCCGATCGTCGCGATCGGCGGCATCGGCGCAGGCAACGCGGCCGAACTCGCGGGCAGCGGTGCGATCGGCGTGTGTGTCGTCTCCGCGATCTGCGCGGCACCCGATCCGCGCGCCGCCGCCCAGCGCATCCGCGCGGCCTTCGCCGAAACCCCGCACCTGGACGACCCCGCGCACCTGGACGAACCCTCTGACCCGCCCGCTCCTCACCCCGCTGGAGGCACCCCATGATGCGACCGCCCACGGCCCTCACAATCGCCGGCACGGATCCCTCCGGGGGCGCCGGCGCCCAGGCCGACCTCAAGGCCTTCACCGCGCTCGGCGTCTACGGCACCTCGGTGCTCACGGCGCTCGTCGCGCAGAACACCCACGGCGTCTCCCGGGTCTACGACATCGACACCGACTTCGTCGCCGATCAGTTCGACGCCGTGCTCGACGACATGGCCCTCGACGCCTCGAAGACCGGCATGCTCGCCTCGGCCGCGCTCGTCGAGCTCACCGCCGCACGCGCCGAGCGCCTGGGCTTCCTCGTCGTCGACACCGTCATGGTCGCCACCTCCGGCCACCGCCTCCTGGCCGAGGAGGCCGTCGAGGCGATGCGCCACGCGCTCCTGCCCGTCGCCGGCCTCATCACCCCCAACCTGCCGGAGGCCGCACTGCTCCTGGGCGACGACGTCGAGGCCGCCCGCACCGCCGCTGAGATGGAGGACCAGGCGCGCGCGCTCCTGGCCCGCGGCCCGGCCGCGGTGCTGCTCAAGGGCGGCCACGGCGCCGAGGCGCGGGTCGCCGACGTGCTCGCCCTCAGCCCCCGCCTGGCCGGCGGGGCGGAGCCAGCCCTCGTGCGCTTCGACCACCCGCGCATCGACACCCCGCACACCCACGGCACGGGCTGCACGCTCTCCGCCGCCATCACCGCGCAGATGGCCCGCCGCCTGCTGCCCGGGGACGCCGGCGGCCCCGGTGCCGGCGCCGCGGAGGCGCTCGAGCCGGCTGTCCGCGAGGGGTTGGACTTCCTCGCGCGGGCACTGGCCTCGGGTGCCCGCTGGAGCCTGCCGCTGGACCCCGAGGGGGCCCACGGACCCGTCGACCACACGGTCGACATCGCCGCGCAGGCCCCGATCGAACCCGCGCGTGCCCCCGTCGAACCCGCACAAGTCCCCAACGAAGCGGCGCAAGCCCCCGTCGAAGGAGCCTCCCGATGATCGACCGCAACCACTACGCCGCGGGCGAGCACACCGCCGCGCTCTTCGCCTCCGTCGGCGCCCAGCTCGACGAGATCGAGGCGCTGCCGTTCCTCGCCGAGCTCGCCTCCGGCACGTTGGACCGCCTCCCGTTCGCCCACTACCTGCTCCAGGACGAGCTCTATCTGGACGGCTACGCCCGCGCCATGTCGCTGCTGGCCGCCCGCGCCCCCCACCGCGAGGACACCCGCTTCTGGGCGCTCGCAGCGGGCGAGGCGATCGCGGTGGAGACGCAGATGCACGAGGCGATGCTCACCGACGAGTCGTTCGCCGACGCCCGGGGCCAGCTGCGCGAGCACGGCCACCTCGATGCGGACGGCGGCCCGATCGCCTCGCCCACGACGCTGGGCTACACGTCGTTCCTCATCGCCACCTGCGCCACCGCCCCCTACGCGGTGGGCGCCGCCGCCGTCCTGCCCTGTTTCTGGATCTACGCCCACGTGGGCAAGGTGCTCAACGAGCGCGCCGCGGCCGGCCTCTCCGCCAACCCCTTCCGGGTGTGGATCGAGACCTACGACAGCGCGGAGTTCGACGAGTCCGTGCGCACAGCGACCCAGCTGGTCGAGCGCGAGCTGGCGGGTGCCTCGGCGGGGGAGCGGGCCGCGATGCACACCGCCTTCGGGCGGGCCGCGGTCTACGAGCTGCACTTCTGGGCCTCCGCCCACGCCCTGCAGGACTGGAGCGCGGACCGGTTCGCCTGACCGCGCCGGCCGAGGTGCCCAAGCCGGCCGCCGTATCAACCCGCTCAGGCAATACTCGGGCAACTGTGACAGAAGTCCCACTCTGGCGTACCCTGGTCCGGACATCACCAATGGAGGCGGTGCCGTCCGCAGCGGCCACACCCCGGCTCCGCGTCCGGCGCGGCAGCACAACAGACAGTAAGGGGATCGGCGCATGTCGACCGACCAGCAAGTCGCGATGAAGCGGCCCGAGGAAGACCCGCGCAGCACGTGGGACATCGTCAAGTCGATCATGGCCGCCTCGAGCGGCAACCTCGTCGAGTGGTTCGACTTCTACATCTACTCGTTCTTCTCGGTCTACTTCGCCAAGCAGTTCTTCACTGGCTCCAGCGAGGTCCAGCAGTTCATGGACGCCGCCGCGATCCTGTTCGTCGGCTTCCTCATGCGCCCCATCGGCGGCTACATCTTCGGCCGGCTGTCCGACCGGATCGGCCGCAAGCGCTCGATGCTCATCTCCATCCTCTCGATGTGCGGCGGCTCGCTGCTCATGGCGATCCTGCCCACCGCGAACACCGTGGGCGTCCTCGCTCCCATCCTCCTGCTCCTCGTGCGCTGCATCCAGGGCATCTCCGTGGGCGGCGAGTACGGCTCGACCGCGACCTACATGTCCGAGGTGTCCTCGAAGGGCAAGCGCGGCTTCTTCTCCTCGTTCCAGTACGTCACCCTCATCGGCGGCCAGCTGCTGGCCAGCGTCACGGCCGTCATCATGACCCACACGCTCGGCGATGAGCAGATCTCCAACGGCTGGTGGCGCCTGCCGTTCGTGATCGGCGCCGCCGCCGCGCTCGTGTCCCTGTGGCTGCGCTCCGGCCTCGAGGAGACGACCACGGAGGAGACCCGCAGCCACAAGGAGTCCGGCAGCTTCCGCGAGGTGCTGCGCCACCCGCGCTCCATCATGATCGTCCTGGGCATCACGTCGATCGGCTCGCTGAGCTTCTACATCTTCACCACCTACATGCAGAAGAACCTTGTGGTCGCCGGCTTCACGAAGGGCTCGGCGGCGGACACGATGACCGTCTGCCTCCTCGTCCTCATCGTGCTTCAGCCGCTCATGGGCATGCTGTCCGACCAGATCGGGCGCAAGACGACGATCATCACGTTCGCGGTGTCCATGATGGTGCTGCCGTTCCTCGTGCTCACCGCGATCCGCCAGCAGCCGGGCCTCAACCCGCTGACCGCGACCTGCCTCATCCTCTTCGCGATGGTCTTCCTCAGCTTCTACACGTCGATCTCCGGCGTCGTGAAGGCCGAGGTCTTCCCCGCCCACGTGCGCGGCCTGGGCGTGGGCTTCGTCTACGCGATCGGCAACTCGCTCTTCGGCGGCTCCGCCGAGTACGTGGGCCTGTGGTTCACGAACATGAAGATCGCCTGGGTGTTCCCCATCTACGTCTTCGTCATCGCGGTCTTCGGCCTCATCACGATGCTCTACATGTACGACGACCGCAAGCACTCGACGCTCGACTTCCCGGGCGACACCTCGTACGCCCGCACGAAGGCGGACTTCGTCGAGGCCAAGCACGATGCGCAGGAGGCCAGGGCCAAGGGTCAGCCCACCGGCGAGTAGCCCTCCAGGGCTGGGACCGGCACCAGGGTCAGGACCAGGACCAGGGCCGGGCCGCGGGCCGGGGATAGGGTGATCGGGTGACCGATTCGCTCGCTCCCCGGCCCGCGGCCTCTGCTGCTCTCCCACCCGATCCGCCCGGGCGGGCCACCGAGGCCGCGATGCTGCTGGCTTACCTCGACTTCTACCGCGCGGTCCTCCTGTGCAAGGCCGCGGGACTCGACGACGCCGCGCTGGCCCGGCGGCTGCCCGGCCACCCCTCGCCCATGACGCTCGGCGGCCTGCTCGCCCACCTCGCCTACGTCGAGGACGAGTGGTTCACCCGCCGGATCGCCGGCGCCCCCGCGCCCCCGCCGTGGGCAGATGCCCCCTGGGAGCAGGACCGCGACTGGGACTGGCACTGGGGTGAGCGGGCCTCCGGCGCCGAGGCGCGGGCCCTGTTCGCGGCCGCGTGCGCCCGTTCGCGCGCGGTGGCCGCGGAGCTCGGGCTGACCTCGGGTGCGGATCTGGACGCCGGCCTGGCCGCCGGCGACGCCTCCCTCACCCGGCGCTGGGCGCTCGTCCACCTCGTCGAGGAGTACGCGCGCCACGCGGGCCACGCGGACCTGCTGCGCGAGGCGATCGACGGCGCGGTGGGTGATTGAGCGCGAGCGCTTCCCCCGGTTCGCAGCCCCCAGCCCCGGGCAGCACTGCCCCGGACCGCACCGCCCCTAACCGCACCGCCCGGCGGGCGCGCTGGGCGGTGGCCGCCATGTTCTTCACGAACGGCGGCCTGTTCGCCAACCTCCTGCCGCGCTTCCCGCAGCTCAAGGACGCGCTGGGGATGGACAACGCGACGTACGGCCTCGCCGTCGCGGCCTTCCCCGCCGGTGCGATCCTCGCGGGCCTGGCCTCGGGCCTGCTCATCCGCCGCTTCGGCTCCGCTCGGGTGGCCGTGGGCGCCACCCTCGTCACCGCCCTCGGTGTGCTCGCCGCCGGGTTGGCCCCGGCGCCGCTGGCCTTCGCCGCGTGCCTGCTGTGCGCGGGTGCGGCCGACTCGATCTGCGATGTGGGCATGAACGCCCACGGGCTGCGCGTCCAGCGCCGCTTCGGCCGCTCGATCATCAACTCGTTCCACGCCGTCTGGTCGATCGGCGCGGTGACCGGCGGCTCGATGGCCGCGGCCGCGCTCGCCCTCGACATCCCGGTGGGCATCCACCTGGCGATCTCCGGTGCCCTGTTCTCCGCCATCGCGCTCGTCTCCCTGCGCTTCGCGCTGCCGGGGACAGACACCGAGCGCCACAGCGTTGCCCTGGAGCCCGATGCCCCGGAGGCGGCTCCCGATGCCGCTTCTCCGCCCGCGGTCCTGTCCCGCGGCCGGCTCGTGCTCACCGTCGCCTGCCTCGTGGGCATCGCGGTGGCGGGCTCGTTCGTCGAGGACGCGGGCAACTCCTGGGCGGCGATCTACCTGGCCGGCCCGCTCGGCGCCCCCGCGACGATCGCCGCGCTGGGCTACATCGCCCTGACCGGCGCCCAGTTCGCCGGCCGCCTGGTGGGCGATCGGCTCGTCGACCGCTTCGGCCAGCGCGCCGTGGCCCGGGCGGGCGCCGCGCTCGCCGCGGTGGGCATGGGCCTGGCGCTCGCGCTGCCGTCGGTGCCCGGCACCATCGCGGGCTTCGCCGCCGCGGGGCTCGGGGTGGCCACCCTCGTGCCCGCCGCCATGAGCGAGGCCGATGCGCTGCCCGGCCTGCGCCCCGGGACCGGGCTGACGATCGTCTCGTGGCTCATGCGCCTGGGCTTCCTCGCCTCACCGCCCCTCGTGGGGCTCATCGCCGACCGCGCGGACCTGCGCGCGGGCCTGCTCACGGTGCCCGCGGCGGGCCTGGCCGTCGTGGCGCTGGCCGCCGTGCTCGCACCTCGGGCGCGGGCCCGGCGCACCCCCGGGCAGGGGGCGGCGGACTGAGGCCGTGTCAGGGCCCTGCGCTACCCTGAGTCCGTGAGCAACGAAATCGAAATCGGCCGCGGCAAGCGCGGGATCCGGGCCTATTCGCTCGACGACGTGGCGGTCATCCCCGCCCGCCGCACCCGCGATCCGCGCGATGTCTCCCTCGATTGGCAGATCGACGCGTACCACTTCGAGCTCCCGTTCATCGGCGCCCCCATGGACTCCGTCGTCTCGCCCGCCACCGCGATCGCGCTCGGCCGCGCGGGCGGCCTGGGCGTCCTCGACCTCGAGGGCCTGTGGACCCGCTACGAGGACCCGCAGCCCTACCTCGACGAGATCGCCCGGCTGGGCGAGGACGAGGCCACCGGGCGGATGCAGGAGATCTACGCGGCCCCGGTCCGCCCCGAACTCATCACCGCGCGCATCGAGGAGATCCGCGCGGCGGGTGTCACCGTCGCAGGCTCGCTGACCCCGCAGCGCACCCAGGAGCACTGGAAGACCGTCGTCGACGCGGGGGTGGACCTCTTCGTCATTCGCGGCACCACCGTCTCCGCCGAGCACGTGTCCTCGGATGCGGAGCCGCTCAACCTCAAGCGCTTCATCTACGAGCTCGACGTCCCCGTCATCGTGGGCGGGGCGGCCACCTACACGGCGGCGCTGCACCTCATGCGCACCGGTGCGGCCGGCGTCTTAGTGGGCTTCGGCGGGGGAGCGGCCGCCACCACCCGGCGCACGCTGGGCATCCACGTGCCCATGGCGTCGGCGATCGCGGACGTCCACGCGGCCCGCCGGGACTACATGGACGAATCCGGGGGCCGCTACGTCCACGTCATCGCCGACGGCGGGCTGGGCACCTCCGGGGACATCATCAAGGCCTTCGCGATGGGCGCGGACGCCGTCATGCTGGGCTCCGCCCTGTCCCGCGCGCACGAATCGCCCGGCCAGGGCTGGCACTGGGGCGCCGAGGCGCACCACCCGTCCCTGCCCCGCGGCCGGCGCGTGCACATGGGCACGGTGGCCGACCTCGACGCGCTCCTGTTCGGCCCCGGCGAGTCCGCCGTGGGCGAGGTCAACCTCGCCGGCGCCCTGCGCCGCGCCATGGCCACGACCGGCTATGTGGACCTCAAGGAATTCCAGCGCGTCGACGTCGTCGTGGCCCCGCACCAGTACCACACGGAGGGCTGAGGCACGCAGTGCTCCGGCTCGCCCTCACGCCGCGCTGGCTGGCCTACCTGGGCCTCGTCCTGGTCCTCGTCGCGGCCTTCATCACGCTCTCCACGTGGCAGGTCAGCCGCGCCGAGCACAAGAACGACGCCGTGCAGTCCGCCGACACCCAGACGGTCAAGGACTTCAACGACGTCATGGCCGCGCAGGTGCCCATGCCCGGTTACCTGTCCCACCAGCGCGTCTCCGTCACCGGCCACTTCCTCGCCGAGCAACAGGTGGTGGTCTCCGGGCGCTCCCAGGGCGGCCACTCCGGCTACTGGGTCGTCACGATGTTCGCCCCCGACGGGGCCCGGCTGGGAGAGGCGGCCGAGCTCGACGCCGGCGCCAAGCCCATCGCGATCCCGGTGGTGCGCGGCTTCACCCAGGACCGGCAGGCCGCCCACGACTCGCGGGCCGCCGCCGGCACCGTCTCGCTCACCGCCACCGTGGGCCCCACCTCCACCCCGCAGCCCAGCCAGGGCCAGCCGGCGGGGGAGGTGAAGTCGCTCTCGACCGCCCAGCTCGTCAACCTCTTCGGCGTCTACACCTATTCGGGCGTGCTCTACCCCGATGCGCAGCCGGAGGCCTCGATCGCCGCCGCCGGCTTCGAGCACGTCGCCCTCGCGGCCGCGCAGAGCGGCGGAGTGGACCTCCAGTCCGCCGCGTACGCCGTCGAGTGGCTCATCTTCGCGGGCTTCGCCCTCTACATCTGGTGGCGCCTGCTGCGCGACGAATACCTCAGCCAGCTCGCGGCGGCCGGCGCCGCCGCCCCGGCCCCGGGCTACGTCGTGGTCAAGCGCTCCGGTGAGCGCAACCTTAGAATGGACCCGGGCGGCACGGCCGCGTCCGGTGACCCAGCGCCACCGAGCAGCCCCGTGCCACCCGATGACCCCGTGCCACCCGATGACCCGGCGCCACCCGATGGCCCCGTGCCACCCGATGACCCCGTGCCACCCGATGACCCGGCGCCACCCGATGGCCCCGTGCCACCGAGCAGCCCTGCCCCGCCCGGTAGTGATCCAGCCCCGCCAGACGAGCCCCCCAGCGACGAGGACACCCGCAGTGAGCGATGACGATGCCCGCCCGGACTTCACCGACGACGAGGTGTGGTCCCTCAAGCGCTTCACCTCCGCGCGCAGCGCGCTGCGCTTCTACCGCGTCATGGCGATCATCACCGGCGTCATGCTCCTCATCCTCACCGCGGAGATGATCGTCAAGTACCTCATCACGCCGGCCATGGGCGGGGACCCGTCCGAGGCCCTCATGCTGGGCAGCTTCAACCTCGCGGCCGCCATCGCGATCTGCCACGGCTGGTGCTACGTCGTCTACTCATCGGCTGCTGGTGGCTCAACCAGCAGATGCGCTGGGGCCTGGGCCGCCTGCTCGTCCTCGCCCTGGCCGGCGTCGTGCCGGTCATGTCGTTCATCCTCGAGCGGCGCACCACCCGCCGCGTGGACCGCGAGCTCGACGCGGCCGTCGTCGTGGCCCCCCGCAGCTGACAGTAGGATTGCACGCATGACTCAGCCCCCCGAGACGAGCGCCCGTCCGGTCCTCGTCGTCGACTTCGGCGCCCAGTACGCCCAGCTCATCGCCCGCCGCGTGCGCGAGGCCGGCCTGTACTCGGAGCTCATCCCCTCCACGGCCCAGGCGGTGGACTTCGCGGCCCGTGAGCCCGCGGCGATCGTGCTCTCCGGCGGCCCCTCGTCCGTCTACGCGGACGGCGCCCCCCGCCTCGACCCCGCTGTCTTCGGCCTGGGCGTGCCGATGTTCGGCATCTGCTACGGCTTCCAGGTCATGGCGACCCACCTGGGCGGCGAGGTTGCCCACACGGACCGCCGCGAGTACGGCTCGACCCCCATGACGGTGACCCGGCCGGGCCGGCTGCTGGCCGAGCAGCCCGCCGAGCAGACCGTGTGGATGAGCCACGGCGACTCCGTGGCCCGGGCGCCCGAGGGCTTCGAGGTCCTCGCGTCCACCCCGGACACGCCCGTTGCCGCGTTCGAGTGCGATGCCCAGCGCATGGCCGGCGTCCAGTGGCACCCCGAGGTGCTGCACTCGGCCCACGGCCAGCGCGTGCTCGAGAACTTCCTCTACGAGGTCGCGGGCCTCGAGGCCGACTGGACGAGCGAGAGCGTCATCGACGAGCAGGTCGCGCGGATCCGCGCGCGCGTGGGCGATGCGCAGGTCATCTGCGGGCTCTCCGGCGGGGTCGACTCCGCAGTGGCGGCGGCCCTCGTGCAGAAGGCCGTGGGCGACCAGCTCACCTGCGTCTTCGTCGACCACGGGCTGCTGCGCAAGGACGAGCGCCGCCAGGTCGAGGAGGACTACGTCGCCGCGACCGGCGTGCGCCTGGTCACGGTGGACGCTCGGGAGACGTTCCTCGGCGCGCTGGCCGGGGTCAGCGATCCGGAGGCCAAGCGCAAGATCATCGGCCGCGAATTCATCCGCAGCTTCGAGGGCGCGGCCGCGGACCTCGTGGCCGAATCGCGCGAGGGCGCGGGCGAGCCCATCGAGTTCCTCGTCCAGGGCACGCTCTACCCGGACGTCGTGGAATCCGGCGGCGGCACCGGGACTGCGAACATCAAGAGCCACCACAACGTGGGCGGGCTGCCGGAGGACCTGCAGTTCCAGCTCGTCGAGCCGCTGCGCACCCTGTTCAAGGACGAGGTGCGCCAGATCGGCCGCGAGCTGGGGCTGCCGGAGGTCATCGTCGCCCGCCAGCCGTTCCCGGGCCCGGGGCTCGCGATCCGCATCGTCGGCGCCGTGTCCGAGGAGCGCCTGGCCGTGCTGCGCGAGGCCGATGCGATCGCCCGCGCCGAGCTCACCGCAGCCGGGCTCGACGACGAGATCTGGCAGTGCCCCGTCGTGCTGCTGGCCGATGTGCGCTCCGTGGGCGTCCAGGGCGACGGCCGCACCTACGGCCACCCGATCGTGCTGCGGCCCGTGTCCAGCGAGGACGCGATGACGGCGGACTGGACGCGCGTGCCCTTCGACGTGCTCGCCCGGATCTCCAACCGGATCACGAACGAGGTCGACGAGGTCAACCGCGTCGTCCTCGACGTCACCTCGAAGCCGCCGGGCACCATCGAGTGGGAGTGAGCCGGCGGGGCGCGGGGTTCGGGTGCCGCCCGGCCGCTGACTGAACACCGTTCAGGTATACTGGCGCGGTCCACTCCGCCCCACCGAGGAGCCCTCGTGTCCCAGACCACCGCCGCCCCCGCAGCAGCGCCCCGCTCCGCGGCGGCCGATACCGCGCTCGTCGCCGTCTTCGCCGCCCTCATCGCCGCCTCCGCCGTGGCGCCCGCCGTGCCCGTCGGGGCACTCGGGGTGCCGATCACGGTGCAGACGCTCATCATCGCGTTCACCGGGATGTGCCTGGGCCCCCTGCGCGGCTTCCTCGCCACGGCGCTCTACGTGGCGCTCGGCCTCATCGGCCTGCCGATCTTCTCGAGCTTCCGCGGCGGCATCGGCGTGCTCGCGGGCCCCAGCGCCGGCTACATCATCGCCTTCCCCCTCTTCGCCCTCCTCGTCGGCCTCGTCGCGCGCTGGGCGCTGGCCCGCCTGACCGGTTGGAGGCTGTGGCTGGGCATGTTCGCCGGGGCCGTCGTCGCCAGCGTCGTGTGCGTCCACCTGCTGGGCGCGCTCGGCATGGCGGTCAACGGCGGCCTGCCGCTGGGCGCCGCATTCGCCGCCGACGCGCTCTACTACCCGGGCGACATCGTGAAGAACGCGCTGGCCGCCGCGCTCGCCGTCACCGTCCACCGCGCGTTCCCCCAGCTGCTCACCCGCCGGGTGCTGCGTGCCCGCTGAGCCGCCCGCCGCCCCCGCGCAGCCGGGCATCCGGCTGGCGGGGGTGGGCGTCGCGGTGGCGGACATGACCGACCAGGGGCCCGTCACACGCACGATCCTCAGCGACATCGACGCCCACCTTGCAGCCCCCATGACGAGCGTCGTGGGCTCCAACGGCTCCGGCAAGTCCACCTTCTGCCAGCTGCTCAACGGCCTCGTGCCCGCCGACGCGGGCACGGTCACGGTCGACGGCCTCGACCCCGCCCGCAGCCCCCGCGCGGTGCGCGAGCGCGTGGGCTTCGTCTTCACCGATCCCGCGGCCCAGCTCGTCATGCCCACGGTGGGCGAGGACGTCGAGCTCTCCCTGCGCCGTGCGGAACCGCGCGCCGCCGCGCGCCGGGAGCGGGCGCTGGCCGTGCTCGACGAACTCGGGATCGCCGACCTCGCCGCCCGCAGCGTCTACGAGCTCTCCGGGGGTCAGCGCCAGCTCGCGGCACTCGCGGCCGTGCTCGCCGTCGACCCCGCGATCCTCGTCCTCGACGAGCCCACGACGCTGCTCGACCTGCGCAACCGCGAGGTGCTGCGCGCCCTGCTCTTCCGGCTCGTCGCGCAGCGCGGCCTGCGCATCGTCGTGTCCACCCACGACCTCGCGCTGGCCGCCGAGGCCGACGACGCCCTGCACTTCGAGGCCGGCCGGCTCGTCGCCCACGGCGCCCCCGCCGAGGTGGTGGCCGGCTACCGCGCGGCGGTCCTGGGGGCATTGTGAGGCGCAGGCAGCAGTTCCTGGGAGGCTACGTCCCCGGCACGAGCTGGCTGCACCGCACGCCGGCCCTCGTCAAGCTCGCCGCCGTGTGCGCGGTGGGCATCTGCGCGGTGGCCGTGCGCGCCCCCTGGCTCAGTCTGGGCCTCGCCGTGGCCGCGGTGCTCGCGGGGCTGAGCGCCGGGCTGCCCCTGCGCCGGATCCTCGAGCCGGCGACCCGGCTGTGGCCGCTGCTGCTCCTCCTGCTCGGGCTCAACGCCTGGCTCACGGGCCCCGAGCAGGCCGCCCGGACGCTCAGCACGATCATCGTCTGCGTCCTCACGGCGGGCCTGCTCATGCTCACCGCCTCCGTGGCCCAGCTGCTCGCCGCCTTCGAGGTGCTGGCGCAGCCGGTGCGCCTCGTGGGCATCGGCCCCGAGCGCGCGGGCCTGGCCGCCGCGCTGACCGTGCGCAGCATCCCCGTGCTCGCCGATCTGTTCGCCGACGCGGGGGACGCGGCCCGGGCCCGCGGACTCGAGCGCAGCCTGCGCGTGCGCACCGTGCCCGTGGCGCTGCGCGCCGTCAAGTACGCCGACGATACCGGCCGGGCACTCGCCGCGCGGGGCCTCGGGGACTGAGCGCACCTCGGGGGTTGAGCTGCTCCACCGGCCCACCGGCCGCCGTCGCCTCGATCGCGGCCGCGTAGTGGCCCACGAGCTGGGAGCACACGCCCTTCCACGAGCGGGCCTCGACCGCCCGGCGCGCGGCCTGCCCGAACGCCCGGCGCTTGGCCTCATCGCCGAGCAGGTCGAGCGCGTGGGCGCGCATCCCCGCCAGGTCGCCCGGGGCGTAGAGCCACCCGGTGCGCGAGGAGTCGACGAGGTCGAGCGGGCCGCCGCGGGCCGGGGCGATGACCGGCACGCCGGATGCCATCGCCTCCTGGATGGTCTGGCAGAAGGTCTCGAGCTCACCCGGGGCCACCATGAGGTCGAAGCCGGCGACCGCCTGCGCGAGGGCATCGCCGCCCAGGAAGCCGGTGAACACGGCGCCGGGCAGCGCGGCCTCGAGGCGGCGGCGCTGCGGGCCCTCACCCACGATGACGAGCCGGGTGCCCGCGATGTCGAGCAGCGCCGCGAGATCGCCCACCTGCTTCTCCGCCGCGAGCCGGCCGACGCAGCCGATGATCCGCTCCCCGCCGGGGGCCACCGTGCGCCGCCATCGCTGCGACCGGTGGGCGGGATCGAAGCGGTGCGCATCCACCCCGCGCGCCCACAGCGCGAGCCGCTCGATCCCGTGGTCCGCGAGCTGGTCGAGCGCGTGGCTCGACGGGGCGAGGGTGAGCGCGGCGCGGGCGTGGAGGGCGCGCACGTGCGTCCACAGCGCCTTCTCGAGCCCCGGGAGCCCGTAGCGCGCGGCATAGGCGGGCACCTCGGTCTGGTAGACCGCGACCGCGGGCAGTCCGAGCTCCTCGCAGGCCAGCGCCGCGCGCCAGCCCAGCACGAAGGGCGAGGCGAGGTGGACGACATCGGGGGCGAAGTCGGCGAGCAGGCGCCGGATGCGCGGCACACCGCCCGCTGCCACCCGCACCCGCCGGTAGCCCGGCAGCGCGAACGAGGGCACGCCCGCCACGCGCGCACCCGCCACGTGCTCGGGGCGCAGCGGGGCCTGCGGGGCGATGACGAGGACCTCGTCGCCGCGCTCGTCCAGGTGCTCGAGCACGCGCAGGATGCTGTGGACGACGCCGTTCATCTGAGGGAGGAAGGACTCGGCAGCAATCGCAACTCTCACGCCACCAGGCTGACCGGCGCGCGTGACGGCCAGCGCGCCGGGCGGTGGCGCGGAGGTGAGCGAGTCCGGACGAGTCGGTAAACTCGCCCGGAGCCGGAGGGTCCGGCGGCTGGGGAGGCGCGCATGGACGGGGCGATCATCGCCATCGCGGCCGCCGTGGTCCTCCTCGCCCTCGTCGGGGCGGCCGCCACCGCGCTCATCGTGCGCTCGAACCAGCTGAGCCTCGCCCGCGAGCTGTGCCTCGAGGGCCGCCGCCAGCTCTTCGCGGCGCTGGGGGAGCGACAGGGGTGCCGCGCGGCGGCGGGTGTAGCGCGCGGCGTTGAGCGAGTAGTAGCGCACGCCCGCGATGATGCGGCCCTCGATGATGTGCAGCTGCGTGCTCAGGCACTCGTCG
>NZ_WWEQ01000027.1 GCF_009857845.1 Brevibacterium rongguiense
GGAACCGGACGGGGCGGAGCCCGCACCGGCTGCGCCAGCGCGTGCGACGCCGGAAGCGCCAGCGCCAGCGGCAGCAGCGTCGGCTCTCGGCGCGGGGCGGGCCTCGCGCTCGGCCTTGACGCGCGCCTTCTCCGCGGCACGGCGCTCGGCCTCCTGGGCCTCGCGGCGCCGGCGCTCGCGGCGCGTGAGCGGCTGCGCGGGGTTCTCCTCGCGGCGGTTGACGTGGGACTCGGCACCCACGGGACGCTGCGCCGCGCCCTGACGTGGGGCGGTCTCGCCCGCCTCGGGGGCGGAATGATCGGAGGCCGCCTGCTCACCGCGGAAGGCGGGACGGGAGGATGCGCGCAGCGGCTGGTCGCCGCGGCGCCCGGAGGAAGAGCCGAACGGCTGCTCATCGCTCTCGTGGTCTGGCACTTCCGGGCTCCTCGTCGGTCGGGAAACTGCGCCGTGGGAAGGGGCTGTGCGGGCGTGCGGGGGCGCAGGGCATAGCTAGTCGCGCCCGACTGTAGCGAGCGAACATGTGATTGGAGTGTATCGCGCCGTGGATTTCGGAGTGAGTGGAACGCAGGACCCCCGCGCCCCGGCGCCCTGCGCCGGACGGCCTCGGGGGCGGTGCGCACCCCGCCGCCCGCCTTTGCTCGCGGGCCGCGGAGTCTGTAGGCTTGGCGAGGTTGCCGCACTGGCGATTGGAGTCGTGGCTGAGCGGCCGAAAGCACCACCCTGCTAAGGTGGAGTCCCTTGAACTGGGGACCGTGGGTTCAAATCCCACCGGCTCCGCGTTGTGAAGTAGCCCCCGTGTCCGGACACGGGGGCTTTTCCGTGCCCGCGCACGTGCACCTCCGACGCTCTCACTCGCCCCGCCCCGGCCCACCGCGCCCGCCCCGGCCAGCCCGGTCGCCCGCCCCGCTGCCGGCTGCGCCACGCCCCGCCGGCCTTGTGCGGCCCGCCGCGGCGTGCTTGCCTGGGAGCATGAAGGCCGAGCAGATCACCGATCCGATCGCCTACCACGGCGAGGGCCCCGTCTGGTGCGAGACGTGGTCCGACCCCGCCCGGGCGGCGGGCGCCGGCACCCCGGCTCCCACGTGGGCCGGCCTCAGGTGGGTCGACATGCTCGCCGGCGACGTGCTGTCGCTGCGCGAGAGCGGCGTCAGCCGCACGCACGTGGGCGAGGTGGCCGCCGCGGTGCGCCCCCGCACGGCCGGGGGCGCGGTCATCGGCGTGGAGCGCGGCTTCGCCCTCGAGGCGCCCGACGGTGAGGTCACCGCCCTGCCGCCCCTGTGGGCCAGCCCGGAGGTGCGGATGAACGAGGGCGGCTGCGCGCCGGACGGCACCTTCTGGTGCGGGTCGATGGCGTACGACCAGGCGCCGGGCGCCGCCCGGCTCTACCGGCTCGACCCCGACGGCGGCGTGGCGCTCGTGCTGGACGCCGTGACCGTGTCCAACGGCCTCGAATGGAGTCCGGACGGTTCGCTGCTCTACTACAACGACACCGCCACCGGGCAGATCGCCGTGTTCGACTACGAGCCGCCGCGCCGCCTGGGCCCTCGCCGGGTCCTCGCCGATGTGCCCGGCAGCCCCGACGGCATGGCCGTGGATGCCGAGGGCGCCGTGTGGACCGCGCTCGCCGACCGCGGGGAGATCCGCCGCTACCTGCCCGACGGCACCCTCGACGGGATCGTCGAGGTGCCGGCGCAGAAGACGACGGCGTGCGCGTTCGGCGGCGAGGGCCTGCGCACGCTCTTCATCACCACGTCCCAGGAGGACATCGACACGGAGGCGGACCCGCTGGCGGGCGCCCTCTTCGCCGCCGAGGTGGGGGTCGCCGGACGGCCCGTGCGCAGCTTCGCGGGATAGCCGGCGGGGCCCGGTGGCCCGCACCCGTCAACCGCATGGTCCCGCTCTCGTGGCCTATGCGGACGGAGCGGGCCGGGCGCTCGGCGGCAGTGGTGAGAGGAGTGGCAGTGGTGAGGCGCACCAGTGGTGAGCAGTGCCAGTGGTGAGCTGCGGCAGCGTTGGGGTAGGGGCAGTGGTGAGGGCAGGGGCAGTGGTGAGGGTAGGGGCAGCGGTGAGGTAGGGACATGGACACATCCACGCCGTCGGCGGTTCCGGAGTCCGTAGACCCGGCCGTCGCCCGCCGCCTCGAGGCGCAGATCCCTCCGGACATCCGCCGAGCCCTTCACCCGCAGCTCTGGCCGGTGCTCGCACACCAGTGCGCGCGCACGCCGCTGGCCGCGGGCGATCTGCCGCCCCTCGCCGCCGCGCGCGCGGAGTACGCGGACGAGCGCCGCTTCTGGAACGAGGGCGGCCCCGCCATGGCGCAGACCACGGAGCACACGGTGCGAGCCGCTGGGCGCGACGTCGCCCTGCGCGTCCACCGCCCCGTCGCCGGGGTCCCGCGCCCGCCGGCCATCGTCTTCCTGCACGGCGGCGGCTTCACCGTGGGCGACCTCGACACCCACGACCGCATCCAGCGCATGCTCGCCGCGCACAGCGGCGCCGCGGTCATCGCCGTCGACTACGCCCTGGCCCCGGAGGCGCGGTATCCCCAGGCGCTCCACGAGGTCGCCGAGGTCGTGGCCGCCCTCGCGTGCCCGGGCAGCGGGCTCGCGGCGCGCCTGGGCGTCGACGGCTCGCGCCTCGTGCTCGCCGGCGACTCCGCCGGCGCCATGCTCGCCGCGAGCGCGGTCCTCGTGCTCCGCGATGAGCCCGACCGGCTGGAGGAAGCCGGCGCGGCCCCGGCGGCGCTGGCCGCCGTGCGGGGCCTCCTCCTGTACTACGGCGCCTTCGGGCTGGCCGATTCGGCCAGCAGGCGCCTGTTCGGCGGCCCGTGGGACGGCATGGGCGCGGCAGACCTCGCGGCCATGAACGAGCTCCTGTTCGCCGAACCCGCCCAGGCCGACGATGCGGTGCTCCACCCGCTCGCCGCGGACCTCGCAGGCTTCCCGCCGGCGTTCATCGTCGCGGCGGAGCTCGATCCGCTGCGCGATGACTCCGAGGCGCTCGCCGCCCTCTTCGCGCGCGCCGGCGTGCGGGTCGACTATCGGCGCGCCGCCGGGATGCTGCATTCGTTCCTGCACTTCGGCCGGTCCGCGGAATCGGCCAACGAGGTGCTGGCAGACGGCGCCCGCTTCGCCGCGGCGTGCCTGGCCGGCGCCGAGCGCGTCGAGGACACGGAACGCGTCGACGGCGCGGAGCGCCCTGATGACGCTGGGGTCCTCGCAGGCGGGGAGCGCCCGGCCGGCACGGCGAGCCTGCACGATGCGAAGGGGCTGCACGATGCGAAGGGGCTGGAGGCCGCCGATCGCCCGGAAGACGCGGAGGGAGGGCGCACCGGCGCGCCGAACGAAGCGCGGGGTGGGCGGCTGGTGACCGTGCGACCGGCGCGGGAGGGCGACGGCTCCGGCATCGCGCGCGTGCACGTGGCCGGGTGGCGCGAGGCCTATGGCGAGCTGCTGCCGGAGCGCTTCTACGACGCGGCCGAGCTCGCCCGGCGCACCGACGGGTGGAGTCGCGCGCTCGCCCGGGCGGACATGCGCGAGCGCACGTGGGTCGCGGAGTCCGGGGGCGAGATCTGCGGCTTCGCCAGCATCGGCCCGCCGCGCGACGCGGATGCGCCGGCCGACCTCGAGCTCACCAGCCTCTACATCCGCTCGGAGGGCTACGGCACCGGCGTGGGCCGGGCCCTGCTCGACGCCGCAATCGGGAACCGCGCCTGCACCCTCTGGGTGGCGCGGGACAATCCGCGCGCCCGCCGGTTCTACGCGAAGGCGGGCTTCGCGCCCGATGGCGCGCAGCAGGCCGATCCGGACCTCGTGGGACTCGCGGAGGTGCGCCTGTCCCGGCCCGCGCAGTCGTGAGCCGCCTCCAGCGTCGGTGCCGGGACGGGGGCCCGGCGCGCGGCAGAGGCCCGATGCAGGGCAGAGAAAAGGGCGCACATCCCGGCTCAGGATGTGCGCCCTTTTCGGCGCGGGGGCCCGAGGCGCGCCTCGGGCGGGGTGCTGCCGGTGCGCGGGCGGGGCCGGGACGGTGCCCGGCGCGCCCGCGCCCGCGGGCGCGGGCGGCTCAGGCGAGGCCGAGGCGCTCGCGCAGCTGGCCGACCTCCTCGCGGAGGGCGGCGGGGACGTGGTCGCCGAGCATGTCGTACCACTGCTCGATGGCCTCGAGCTCCGTCTTCCACTCACCGGGGTCGACGTCGAGGGCCTTGTCGACGACCGCGGGGTCGATGTCGAGGCCGTCGAGGTCGAGTGCGCCCTCGGCGGGCGCGTTGCCGATTGCGGTCTCCACGGCGTCCGCAGTGCCCTCGAGGCGCTGCGCGATCCACTTGAGCACGCGCGAGTTCTCCGAGAACCCGGGCCACAGGAACGAGTTGTCCTCGTCGCGGCGGAACCAGTTGACGTAGAAGATGCGCGGGAGCTGGGCGCCCTCCGTGTTGCCGATGTCGAGCCAGTGCTGGAAGTAGTCGCCCACGTTGTAGCCGATGAACGGGCGCATGGCCATGGGGTCGCGGCGCACCACGCCCACCTTGCCCGCGGCCGCCGCCGTCGTCTCCGAGGACAGCGCGGAGCCCATGAACACGCCGTGGGTCCAGTCCGTGGTCTCCGTGACGAGCGGCATCGTCGTGTTGCGCCGGCCGCCGAAGAGGATCGCGTCGATCGGCACGCCGTCCGGGTTCTGCCATTCGGGCGCCAGCGTCGGCACGTTGGAGATGGGGGTGCAGAAGCGCGAGTTCGGGTGCGCGGCCTTCGTCTCCGACTCCGGCGTCCAGTCGTTGCCGCGCCAGTCGGTCAGGTGGGCGGGCTTCTCGTCCGTCATGCCCTCCCACCACACGCCGCCGTCGTCCGTGAGGGCGACGTTGGTGAAGAGGTTGCCGCCGGCCTCGATGGCCGCCATGGCGGTGGGGTTGGACGAGTAGCCGGTGCCCGGCGCCACGCCGAACAGGCCGAATTCGGGGTTGACCGCGTAGAGGCGGCCGTCCTCGCCGAAGCGCATCCAGGCGATGTCATCGCCCAGGGTCTCGGCCTTCCAGCCGGGCACGGTGGGCTCGATCATCGCGAGGTTGGTCTTGCCGCAGGCGCTGGGGAACGCGGCCGCGATGTACTTGACGACGCCCTCGGGGCTCGTGAGCTTGAGGATGAGCATGTGCTCGGCCATCCAGCCCTCGTCGTGGGCGATCGCCGAGGCGATGCGCAGCGCGTAGCACTTCTTGCCCAGCAGCGCGTTGCCGCCGTAGCCGGAGCCGAAGGACCAGATGGCGCGGTCCTCCGGGAAGTGGGTGATGTACTTCGTCGGATTGCACGGCCACGCGACATCCTCCTGGCCCGGGGCCAGTGGGGCGCCCACGGAGTGCACGCACTCGACGAAGTCGCCGCCGTTGTCCTCGATCGCGCGCAGCACCTGGGTGCCGCAGCGGGCCATGATGAGCATGGAGAGGACGACGTAGGGGGAGTCCGTGACCTCGATGCCGAACATGGGGGTCTTCGCGTCGATGTGGCCCATGACGAAGGGGATCACGTACATCGTGCGCCCGGCCATGGAGCCCTCGAACAGCCCGTCGAGGATGCCCTTCATCTCCTCCGGGGCCATCCAGTTGTTCAGGGGGCCGGCGTCGGCCTCGTCCTGGGAGCAGATGAAGGTGCGGTCCTCGACGCGGGCGACGTCGTCCGGATCGGAGGCCGCGTAGTAGGAGTCCTTGGGGTGGGTGAGCTTCGTGAGGGTGCCGGCGGCGACGAGGCGATCGGTGATCTCCTGGCGCTGACCGGGCTCGCCGGTGATCCACTCGATCGCGTCCGGCTTCGTCAGCGCCGCGATGCGCTTGACGAAGCTGAGGGCGTGCTCGCCGGCTGTGGGGGCCGAGGCGAGGAGGTCTTCGACTGAGCCGTTGTCGAGGACTGTCATGTGTTCAACTCCTACTGTGTGGGGTGGTGCAGTGTGGGTGATGCGATACGTACACCGTACGGACGCGCATCCGAGCGCTCACCCCGTGCGGTGGCCCCGTGGCCTGTGCATTGGATCACAGGATGCGCCGTTATGGCGCATACACGCCAAACATATGACGTATATTGTCGATCTTATGACGTGAATTCCCAAACCCCGTGCCTCAGTGGGAGTGAGGTCGCCCCGGGGGCCGGGTGGCGCGGATGGGACGGGTGCGCAGCGGGCTCGGAGGGAGTCCGGGGGAGGGTGCCGCGGGATTTGAGGCCGCAATGCCCGGCGTGTATAGTTGTGCGAGTCGCAAAGACGGGCGCCATTAGCTCAACGGATAGAGCATCTGACTACGGATCAGAAGGTTGGGGGTTCGAATCCCTCATGGCGCACCATCGGAAGGCCCCTCACCGCAGCGGTGGGGGGCCTTCGCGCTGTCGGCTGCGCTACGGCTGCGCCGCCGTCCCGGCCCGCCGCGGCGCTACTCGCCGCCAGCTCCCGCGCTGCCGAACGTGCCGTCGATCCACGCCTGCTGCTTGAGGATCTTCCCGTCCTTCATGATCGTGAGCGACTGCGCGTCCGCCCGGTAGGACGTGGCGCCGTTCGAGGCCGTGAATGTCCCGGCGCCGTCCTCGCTGGCGCTCAGGTGCGTGTAGCCCTTCGCCGAGCTGCCGGCGATGTAGCGGTACTCGCCCCCGCCGGTGGAGTCCGCGCAGATGAGCACCTCGAACTCGGCAGTGCGCCCCCACCTGTGGGCGCTGTAGCCGCTGGGGCAGGTGATCGTCGCGCCGCTTGGATCCGCGGCGCCGGAGTCTGCCCCGCCGGGGGGCTGCCCTGCGCCGGGGGCCGTCGCGGTGGCCTCGACCACCTCGTCATCGCCGTTGCCTGCCGAACCGCTCGCATCCCCGGAGCCCTGGGCAGACTCATCGGAGCCCCGTGCGGACTCATCGGAGGAGAGCCACGGCACGAAGCGGTCGATCGGCAGCGGGCCGCACCCGGCAAGCAGCAGCAGCGAGGCCGCGGCCGGGGCGGCGGCGAGCGCGCGCAGCGAGGGCTTCATGGCCTCATGGTAGCGGCGGTTGTGCAGGCTCGGTGGGTGCGCGGCCGCCCGTGAGAGCCCCCGGACCGCCTCAGCGCGGGCGGGGCCTGGGCGCGGGCAGCTGCGCGGCGGCCGCGAGCACCGCGGCGCGCACCCGCTCGGGCTCGTGGGCGATGGCCGCCGCGGGCAGCCGCCAGGAGTCCTTCGCCCCCGGGTACGCCGGTGCCAGGCGCGCCCAGCCGTGCAGCGCCTCGGCTGCGGCGGGGGTGTCCTTGACGAACACGGCGCCGTCGTTGATGAGCCCGGTGGGCTTGTCGTCGAGGTAGAAGCACGCGCCGCCGAACATGGCCCGCCAGCGCGCGGCGGCCGGCTGGAGCGCCTCGACGAGGTCCTCGGCGAGCTGCCGGTCCGCGGCGTCCACGCTCACGCCTCCTGCTGTGCCGCGGTCAGCACCTCGAGGAGGGCCTGGCCGTACTGCTCGAGCTTCTTCTCGCCCACGCCGCTGATCTGGCGCAGGCCGCCCAGGCTGGTGGGCCGCTGCTGGGCGAGCGCGGCCAGCGTCGCATCCCCGAAGACGACGTAGGCGGGCACGCCCTGTTCCTTGGCCTGGCCGGCGCGCCACGCGCGCAGCGCCTCGAACACCTGCGCCTGCTCCGCGCTCAGGTCCGCCGCCGCGGACTTCGCACCCGCCTTCGTCCGGGCGGCCCGGCCCGCCCGCGCCGAGGTGCGGCGCAGCGTGACCCGCTCCTCGCCGCGCAGCACCGGGCCGGCCGCCTCCGGGACGGCGAGCACGCCGTACTCCCCGACGGGGGCCACGAGGCCGCGCGCCATCACCTGGCGCAGCACGCCGCGCCACTCGGCCTCGGAGAGCTCGGCGCCGATGCCCCACACGCTCAGCGAGGCGTGGTCGGACTGACGCGAGCGCTCGTTGTCCTGGCCGCGCAGCACGGAGATCACCTGGCCCGCGCCGAAGCGCTGGTCGCGCTCGCGCTCGAGCCGGATGATCGTCGAGAGCAGCTTCTGGACCTCCACCGTGGCGTCCCAGCCCGTGGGCGGCTCGAGGCAGTTGTCGCAGTTGCCGCACGGACCCGATTCCTGTCCGAAGTAGGCGAGGATCTGCACCCGCCGGCAGTCGAGCGTCTCGCACAGCGCCAGCATGGCGTCGAGGTGCGCGCGCTGCGAGCGCTTGTACGCCTCGGCCCCGTCTGACTGGTCGATCATGCGGCGCAGCTGGACGACGTCGCCCAGCCCGTAGGCCATCCACGCGGTGGAGGGCTGGCCGTCGCGCCCGGCCCTGCCCGTCTCCTGGTAGTAGCCCTCGACCGACTTGGGCAGGTCCACGTGGGCGACGAAGCGCACGTCCGGCTTGTCGATGCCCATGCCGAACGCGATCGTCGCGACCATGACGACCCCGTCCTCGCGGAGGAAGCGGGACTGGCGCTCCTCGCGCTCGGCCTCCGTGAGCCCCGCGTGGTAGGCCAGCGCGTCGAATCCCTGGGCGCGCAGCGCCTCGGCCGTCTGCTCGACGGACTTGCGCGAGAGGCAGTAGACGATGCCGGCATCGTGCGGGTGCTCCGCGCGGATGAACGAGATGAGCTGGGCGCGCGCCTGGTTCTTCTCCACGATCCGGTACTGGATGTTCGGCCGGTCGAAGCTCGAGACGAAGTGGCGCGCCCCGTCCAGGGCCAGCCGCTGGGTGATCTCGCGGTGGGTCTCCGGGGTGGCGGTGGCCGTGAGCGCGATCCGCGGGACGGCGGGGAAGCGCTCGTGGAGCACCGAGAGCCGCATGTAGTCCGGGCGGAAGTCGTGGCCCCACTGGGAGACGCAGTGGGCCTCGTCGATGGCGAACAGGGCCAGGTCCGCGCGCGCCAGCAGGTCGAGGGTGCGCTGCTGGGTGAGGCGCTCCGGGGCCAGGTAGAGCAGGTCGAGCTCGCCGTCGAGCAGCGCGCGCTCGACGGCCTGGGCGTCCTCCGGCGCGAGCGTGGAGTTGAGGAACGCCGCGCGCACCCCGAGGTTGGCCAGCGCATCGACCTGGTCCTGCATGAGCGCGATGAGCGGGGAGACGACGATGCCCGTACCCGGCCGCACGAGGGCCGGGATCTGATAGCACAGCGACTTGCCGCCGCCGGTGGGCATGAGCACCACCGCGTCGCCACCGGAGACCACCTGGTCGATGATCTGGGCCTGCTCACCGCGGAACGAGTCGTAGCCGAAGACGGTGTCGAGGACGGAGGCGGCGGTCGTGGTCACGTGCCCACCCTAGCGGGCGGGACGGACACGGCCCGCGCCTCGGCAGCGGTTGCGAACCGCTCCCGAGGCCCGGGCCGTGTCAGCGGCGGTAGTGCCGGCCGTCGCTCAGGCGGGCGCCATGGGCTTGTCGCCGGCGGCGCCGCCCTCCTCGCGGCGTCGGCGCTGCTCATCGGCGTGGTCGTCCGGGTGCAGGGGGCCCTCCACCTTCGCCTCGTCGCCGAAGAGGTCGGACGAGTCGAGGTCCGGGTTCTCGTCCTGGCCGGCGACGAGCTCGTGGGCCTCCTCATCGGTCATGACGGAGGGCATCGCCCCGGGCAGCGGGCGCCCGGCCGACTCGCGCAGGAAGACCGTGGCGATGAGGCCGGCGGCGGAGGTGAGCACCACCCAGACGCCGGGGGCCAGTGGGGAGCCCGTGATGGCGACGAGCGCCTCCATGTAGAACGGGGCGGTGCCGGCGAACAGGGCGACGGCCAGGTTGTAGGAGATGCCCATGCCGCCATAGCGCGAGGCCGTGGGGAAGAGCGCGGGCAGCGACGAGGCGAGGTTCGCCACGAAGAACGCCACCGGCACCGCCAGCAGCGCCAGGCCCATGAGCGTGGACCACACGGCCCCGTGCATCATGAGCAGGAACGCGGGGATGGACAGCACCATGCCGGAGATCGAGGCGATGAAGAGGACCTTCTTGCGCCCGATCCGGTCCGAGAGCATGCCCACGAGCGGGATGCAGGCGGACATGACGACGAGCACGGGCAGCGTGAGCAGGTTGCCGTGCACCGCGTCGTAGCCCAGCGTCGATGTGAGGTAGGTGGGCATGTAGCTGGTGAGCGCGTAGCCCAGGGTGTTCGCGGCGGCCACGAGGATGAACGCGACGAGCAGCTCGCGCCAGTAGGTGCGCAGCAGGCTGCCCAGCCCCTTGGGGGCCTCGGCGTCGTGGGCCGCGGCGTCCTCGGCCTCGTGCTGCTCGTCCTGGGCGGCCTGGAAGGTGGGGGAGTCCTCGATCTTCAGGCGGAACCACAGGGCGATCGCGCCCAGCGGCAGGGCGACGAGGAACGGGATGCGCCAGCCGAAGCCCTCGATGAAGTCCTCGGAGAGCGTGAGCTGGAGGACGGAGACGAACGCCGCGCCGATCGCGAACCCGAAGTACGAGCCCATGTCCAGCAGGGAGGCGAAGAAGCCGCGCCGCTTGTCCGGGGCGTACTCGGTGATGAACGTGGTGGCGCCGGCGTACTCGCCGCCCGTGGAGAAGCCCTGGACGAGCTTGAGGACGATGAGCGCAATGGGCGCCACCCAGCCGATCACAGTGGCATCGGGCAGCACGCCGATGAGGAACGTGGCCGTGGCCATCATGAGGAGCGTGAACGCGAGGATCTTCTGCCGGCCCAGCCGGTCGCCCAGCTGGCCGAGCACGATGCCGCCCAGCGGGCGGGCGATGAACGTCGTCGCGAAGACGCCCAGGGAGAACAGGTTCTGCGCGGTGGGGCTGGCGTCGGGGAGGAACATCTTGCCGATGACGACGGCCAGGTAACCGTAGACGCCGACGTCGTACCACTCCATGAGGTTGCCGACGACCGTGCCGCCGATGGCGCGCTTGAGCATCGAGTCCTCGACGACGGTGACATCGTCGAACTCGAGGCGGCGCCGCGGCAGGGCGAAGCCCTTGGCGCCCGCCTTGCGCGGCTTCTCCGAGGCCGAGTTCTGCGCCGGGTGCGAGCCGTCCGAGCCTCCGGGCTGTCCCGGGGCGCCCGTGGGCGCGCCGGGTTCGGAGGGCGAAGCCGAATCGTTCATCTTCACATCACCTGCATCATTCGGTTGTGGTTTCGGGCCGGTGCCGCGGCGGCTCCCTGCGGAGACGCCGAGGCGCGGGCCGGGTCCGGCCCGGCCGCCGGACCCGCTGGGGACCACGGCGGCCGGGCACTGCGGCAGAAGCTTAGCGAATGGGCGGCCAGCGGTGCCGGGCGCGGTGCGGGAGCGGTCGCATCGAAGCTGGTGAGAGCCGTATTTGACAGGATTTCGAGCACCGGGCGCACGCGGTGCGCGCAGCCCGCCAGGCGGTGAGCACGGTGACCTGGGCCGCGGCGGCGCACACCGCCACAGCCCCCGGTCTCCCCGGTCGCCTCGTTCTCCCCGCGGTCACCGGCGCCGGCGTGCGGCGCCCAGGAGCAGAGCCCCGGCGCTCACGAGGGCGAGGCCGGCCGCCAGGGCGCCCAGCCCGGCACCGGTGCGCGGCAGGCGGCCACCGTCTCCGTCACCGCTGCCGGTGTCGTCACCGCCGCCGTCATCGCCCGGGGCGCCCGGGCCGCGCGTCGGCTCCGGTGCCGGGGCAGTCGAGGCACTCGGCCCGGGCCGGGAGGGCGCAGCGGTGCTCGGGTCCGGGGCCGTCGGCGCACCCGTGGGCGCGCCGGTCGGGCCGCTCGGGCTGGGCGCACCGGTCGTGCTCGGCCCGGGAGTCGGCGCGCTCGGGGGCGCGGAGGCGGAATCCGAGGGGCCGGAGGTCGGGTGCGGCGCGGTGGTGGCGGGCGCCGGCGCGGCTGTGAAGCCCACGACGAGCGGATCATGATCCGAGGAGCGGAACGGCCCCGGCGCGTAGAGGCTGCGCGCATTCGTGTTGTAGCGGCTGTATTCGAGCCCCACGGACTCGACCGAGTTGATGTTCCACACGTCGGCCCCAGTGACTCGGGACAGCATCGCCCGGGTCGCGAGCACGTGGTCGAGGCTGCCGGTCCGGCCCCCGAACAGGTAGGTGTCCTCCGTGGTCTTCTCCTTGCCGATGTCCGTGTAACCGGCCTTGTAGAAGACCTGCATGGGGTCCTCCTCCGTGTAGGAGTTGAGGTCGCCCAGCAGGAAGGCGCGATCGGTGCCGGCGACCTGCTGGCGCTGAGCTGCGAACTCCACGATCGCTTTCGCCTGCGCCACGCGGTCCGCGTTCGACTTGCCCTGGCCGTCGCCCGCGTCGTCGTTGCCGGTCCCGGTGCCCGAGCCCTTGGACTTCATGTGGTTGACGATGGCGACGAAGCCCTGCGCGGCCTCCGTGCCGGTGCCCCGGGCGGTGCGGGCGGCGGGGGCGACCGGCGCGAACTCCTGGGCCAGCGGTGCGCGGGCGTTGTGGAAGGCATCAGCGTCGAGCAGCGTCGACTCGCCGCGGGGCTCGACCTCGGCCGGCTGGTAGATGAACGCGGTGCGGATGGCATCCGTGCCGTTCTTCGGCAGCGCGGCCGGCGACCTCACGTAGTCCCACTTCCGGCTGCCCGCGGCGTCGTTGAGGGCCGTGACGAGGGCGGCCAGCGCCCAGTCGCGGTCCTTGCCGAGCTTCGAGGAGTCCTCGATCTCCTCGAGCGAGAGCACGGAGGTGTCGATGCGGTTGATCGCCGCGACGATCTTGTTCTGCTGGCGCGCGAAGCTCTGGGCATTCGCCGCCCCGCGCACATCGCAGCCGTCCTTGACGGTGAGGGGGGTGCCGGCGCGGTCCTTGTAGTACGTGCAGCCGGTGCGCTGGTCGCCGGTGGTGGGGAAGTAGTTGAGCACGTTGAAGCTCGCGATCGAGGCATCGCCGCCGACCTGCTTGGGCGCCTGCTCGCGGGTGTCGGAGAACTTCGCGGGCTGCGCGTCGCCGGCCTGCGCATCGCCCAGGTAGCGCAGGGGCTGGAGGCGCCAGGCGTCGTGGTCGTAGCCCACGACGACGGGCCGGGTGAAGGTCGCCTTCGCGCCCACCCGCACCGGCGCGTCCGCGGACAGGTAGGGCACCGGCGTGTCCTTGGCGGCCGAGAGGAAGTTCGCGGTGCCGCCGTCGTCCAAGAGGTAGGACCGCCGCGCGTTGTCGGCCTCGAGCCGCTTGGCCTCGGCGGATCCCGGCCGCGCCGCATCGGTGGCCTGGCGCAGCGTCTGGCCGCCGTTGGCAAGGCCCACCTCGCCGTACTGGTTGGTCGCGTAGTTGTCCGTCACGGTGATGTCGCCGCCCGGCTGGACGAGCATGCCCTCGAGCGCCTCGCGCTGGGCAGGTTCCTCCGGGAACGCGCCCTCGACCGGCTTGGGTGCTGTGGCGGCCTCGGCCACGGGTGTGGCGGCGCCGGCCGCGGCGATCTGCGTCTGACCGTAGTGCTCGCCCACGGTGCCCGTGACCTCGACGTACCGGCCGATCGTCGCGGCCTCGCGCGAGTAGACGAAGATCCCGTCCGAGGGGCCGTTCGCCCCGTGCGCATCCCCGCCGCTGCCCGGGGTCTGGATGTAGTAGCCGCTGAGCCCGCCGGTGGGGTAGGAGGCGGTGACGACGCCGCGGGCCGTGACCGTCTGCCCGGCCATGGGGCTGGTCTCGCCGGTGCCCTGGATGTCCGCGATGGCGGTGGGGGCGACCGGGGTCGCCGGGGCGGGCGCCGGGGCGGGTGCTGAGGTGCCCGTGGCCGTGGGCTCGGGGGCGGGTGCATCCGCCACCGCATCGGGGGTGGGCGCCCCCGCGGCCCAGGCGGCGGCGGTGCGGGCGATCGATGCTCCTGGCCCGGCAGCCGCGCCGGTGGGCTGGGCTTGGCGTCCGCGCAGCGCCTGTGGGGTCTGCGACCCACCGGAGGCGGTGATGCCGCGCCCGCCGGTGCTGCCGCCCACCTGCTCGAAGTCGACGAGGGCTCCAGTCGCATCGATGGCAAACGCGGATGGGCCGTAGGCACCATCGGCGGCCGAGCCCTCCTTGACCGTGTTGCTCACGGGCACCCGCACCGCCAGGGCTCCCGAGGGGCCCACCGCGGTGCCGGCCGGCAGCGTGGTGGTGTACGCGGGTGCCTGCACGCTCCCACCGCGGGAGACGGATCCCACCTGCCACCCGGAGAGATCCGTGCCGGCGGGGGCAGCGAGCTCGATGAAATCGGTGCTGTCGTCTCCCGCGTAGGCGATCTCGGAGATCTGGGCGGCGCCCTGCGCCACGGGGTCGGCGAGTGCTGCCGGGGCGAAGCACGGGGCGGCGATGAGGCCGGCGGCCGTCCCTGCCGCCGCGAGGGTCCGAGCTGTGATCTGGGGGATCATGGCTTCCTCGGGGCTGGGGATCCGTGGACTGCCAGCGTATTCAGGAAGCGCTCAGGAAGTGTGGAGAGTTGGGCGCAGGAAGGTGAACAGCACTCGAATTGTGATGTCCCCCCTGGTCACGCGCGTGTTCTCGGAGGACGGGCAATGCTGTGATGCACGTGCTCGGTTCCCCCCTTGCACCGTTTCCGTGCCCGCCCGGTCCGGCGGGCCGTCAGGCCGGCGCGGGCTTGATCTCCACCTCGACGAATGAGCACTCCGCATCCGAGGCGTTGCGCACATTGTGCGTGCTGCCCACCGGGCGCGTGTAGGACGCGCCGGGCACGAGGACGTTCTCCCCCGTCCCGTGCGGCGTGTCCACGTGGAGCGTGCCCGTGCTGGTGGGCACGACCACGTAGGGCAGCTCGTGGGTGTGCATGCCCGTCTGCGTGCCGGGCGGGAACCGCCACTCGGTCACGCGCACGCGCGTCGTGTCGATCTGCACGGTGGCGATCGCGGTGGTCTCCGTCGTGTCGTCCATGGGCCGAGCCTAATCGCGCGCGGCACCACCGCGCAGGCTGTCCGCGAGCGCGCGGAACTCCCGGCTGGGGTTGCCGAAGCGGTGCAGCGTCATCGACACCGCCTGCTCCTGGACGAAGTAGCGCTGCTCGACCCGCCCGGAGCCGGTGACCTCGTCGTCGAGGACCGCGACCTCCGGGCGCTGGGCCGCGGCGGTCCGGAGGTCCGGCTCGAGGTCGCCGAGCACGCGGATCCGCACCCCCACCGTGTCGTCGAGGTCCCGGCGGGCCACCGCCGCGGCGAAGGCCTGGGCGTCGGCCGTCTCCGCGCGCACCGCGGCCTCGTCGACCCGGCGGGCGATCTCCGGGCGCTCGGCCGCGGCAGGCGAGAGCGAGACGAGCACCCGGGAGCCCACGGTCGCGGCGGCGTGGAGGGTGCGGGCCAGCGCGTGGCCATTGGCGCCCTTGCCCACCCGCACCGTGACGGCGCGCGGCAGGTAGCGGAAGATGTTCGCCTCCGCGTGCAGACCCGTCGGGTCGTGGGCGATCCCGAACTCGTGGGCCCACGCGCGCTCGTCATCGGCGTAGGCGGCGGCGAGCCAGGCGTCCGCGGCAGCCTCGGCATCGCCCGGACCAGCACCGGGGCGAGCCTGCTGGTCCCCACCACCGCGCGCCTCGGCGCCCGCACCGCCCGGCGCAGCGGGCAGGGGCGCATCGTGCCAGCTGCCGAACTGCATGAGGTAGTTCGGGCCGCCGGCCTTCGAGCCCAGCCCGACGGACGACTTCTTCCAGCCGCCGAACGGCTGGCGGCCGACGATCGCACCGGTGATGCCGCGGTTGACGTAGGCGTTGCCCGCCTGGACGCGGTCCAGCCACTGCCGGACCTCGTCCGTGTCGAGCGAGTGGATGCCCGCCGTGAGCCCGTAGTCCACGGCGTTCTGCCACTCGATGGCCTGCTCGAGGGACTGCGCCTGCATGATGCCCAGCACGGGGCCGAAGGCCTCGGTGAGGTGGAAGAACGAGCCCGGTGCCACGCCGGTGCGGATCCCCGGCGACCACAGCCGGCCCGAGTCGTCGAGCCGGCGGGGCTCGAGCAGCCACTCCTCGCCCGGCTCCAGGCGCGTGAGGGCCCGCTCGAGCTTGTCCGAGGGCTGCTCGGTCAGCGGGCCCACCGTGGCCCGCCCATTGCGCGGCCAGTCGACGACGAGGGAGCGGGCGGCATCGACGAGCTGGCGGCGGTAGCGCTGCGAATCGCCCACCGAGCCCACGAGGATCGCCAGGGAGGCCGCCGAGCACTTCTGCCCCGCGTGGCCGAACGCGCTGGCCACGAGGTCGGCCACCGCCAGGTCGCGGTCCGCGGCGGGGGTGATGATGAGCGCGTTCTTGCCGGAGGTCTCCGCGTTCACGCGCAGCTCGGGGTTGGACTCCTGGAACAGGGCCGCGGTCTCCGAGGCACCGGTGAGCACGACCCGGTCCACTCCCGGGTGCGCGACGAGCGCGCGCCCCAGCTCCCCCTCGACCGGTGCCGCGAGCTGGAGGACCTCGCGGGGGACGCCCGCCTCCCACAGGCACGCGCAGATGAGGGCGGAGGCGTGCGGCGTGGGACCCGAGGGCTTGTGGATGACGGCCGCCCCCGCCGCGAGGGCCGCGACGGTGGAGCCGGTGGGGATCGCGATGGGGAAGTTCCACGGCGGCGTGACGAGCACGAGCGAATCGGGTTCGAACCGTGCCCCGGGGACGTCCTCGAGGCCGAGGCCGCGGTGGGCGTAGTAGCGGATGAAGTCGATCGCCTCGGAGATCTCGGCATCCGCCTGGAGCGGGGCCTTGCCGACCTCCGCGGCCACGGTCTGGAGGAACTCGCCGCGGCGTGCCGCGACCACCTCGGCGGCGCGGAGCAGGACCTCGCCCCGGGCACGGGCGCCCAGCGCACGCCAGTCCGCCGCGGCGGCCCGACCGCGCTCCACCATGGCCGCGGCCTGCTCCGGGGAGTCGAGCGGCTCCGGCGCGGAACGCGAGTCCAGCCAGCCCGGGGTCAGCGCCTGCCCGAGGAGGTCGGAGATCCAGCGCTGGTTGGCGGGCAGGGATGGATCCGTGTCCGGCTCGTTGCGGAAGTCCTCGAGTCCGTGCGCGGGCGTGCGGGGCCCTGCCGCGGCCTGCGCGGCGCGGTCCTGCGTGCGATTGGGCTCGGGCGGCCGTTCGCCCTGGTCGCGCAGCGTGTCCGCGAGCTGGTCCACGGAGGCGCGGAAGGCGGCCTCCTCCTTGCGGAAGACGGCGTTGCCGTTGCGCAGCTCGAAGATGCCGGACATGAAGTTATCCGGGGCGGAGTTCTCCTCGAGGCGACGGACCAGGTAGCTGATCGCGACGTCGAACTCCTGTGGGCGCACGGCGGGCACGTAGAGCAGGAGGTCTCCCACATCGGCGCTGACCGCGGCGCTGTGCTCGGCGGCCATCCCGTGGAGCATCTCGAACTCGACGCGCTGGGAGACTCCGCGCTCGTCGGCCAGGAGGTGGGCGAACGCGATGTCGAAGAGGTTGTGGCCGGCCACGCCGATCCGCAGTCCGCGCATGCGCTCCGGGCGCAGCAGCCAGGCGAGCACCCGCAGGTAGTTCGCGTCCGTCGACTGCTTGTCCGGCTCCGTGGTCAGCGGCCAGTCGGCGAGCTCCGCATGCACCCGCTCCACTGCGAGGTTGGCGCCCTTGACGAGCCGCACCTTGATCCCGGCGCCGCCCGAGCCCGCGCGGCGGGCGGCGAACGCGGAGAGCCGCTGGACGGCGCCCAGTGCGTCGGGCAGGTAGGCCTGGATGACGATGCCCGCCTCCAGGCCGGCGAGCTCGGGCCGGTCCAGCAGCGCGGTGAACACGGCGATCGTGAGCTCCAGATCGCCGTACTCCTCCATGTCGAGGTTGATGAACTTCGTGCCCGCCGGGGCCCGCGCGGCCTCCCGGTAGAGGGGCAGGAGGCGCTCGACCACGTAGGCGACCGTGTCGTCGAAGGCCCACAGCGACAGCTGCGAGGCGACGGAGGAGACCTTGATGGAGACGTAGTCGACGTCATCGCGGGCCAGCAGCCGGTGGGTCTGGGCGAGGTGGTGATCGGCCTCGTCCTCGCCCAGGACGGCCTCGCCCAGGAGGTTGATGTTGAGCCGGTGGCCCTCCGCGGTGAGCTGCGCGACGGCGGCGCCGAACGGCCGGTCGCGGGCGTCGACGACCATGTGGCCCACCATCTGGCGCAGGCGGCCGCGGGCCAGGGGCACGACGACGTCCGGGATGACCGGAGCCAGGGCGGCGCCGGCGCGGATCTGCGCGCGGTCGAGGGCGGGCAGGGCCGCGGGGGCCAGGTGGGCGATGTCCGTGAGGGCGGCGGCCGCCGCCCGGCTGTCCTCGGTGCGGATGACGCGGTCGACGAAGCCCACCGTGAAGTCCAGCCCGCTCGGGTCGGTGAGCACGGCGGACAGGCGGTCTGCGGCGGCCGAGGCGGCACTCGCGTCCGCCGCGGAGCGGCGCAGCCAGCGCCGGACGAGGTCGACGGACCTGGTCGCGAGCGCGCCCAGGTCCTCTCCCGGCTGCCGGGGCCCGGGGCGCTGTTCCGGCTCGGGGCGCGGTGCGGGCACCGGGGCCGAGGCGCGGTTCGGCTCGGGGTCGCGCTCGTGTGCCTGCGTGGGGTGCTGGACCATGGTGTGCTCCTGAGCTGGGCGGCGCTGCCCGGGGTCGGTGCTTCGGTGCCCCTCAATCTACTCCGCACGGGAGCCGCGGGCACGGACCGCGGCGGAGGCTCCGGCGACGCGATGTGCTTCCGGTGCCCGGCCGTGTGCGGTGGAATCCGGGTGCCGCCCGCCACCGCTGGACCGGTCGGGTGCGGCACCGGATGCGGGCGGGGAGGGCGCGGTGCGGTGGGACTGCGCGCCGCGGGGTGCGGCGATGCGGGGTTCAGCGCTCGCCGCGCCGCCGGCGCTCCTCACGCTCCCAGCGCCGGCGCAGGCGGCGGCGGGCCTCGGGCCGGGCCCGTTCGATCTCCGGGGCGAAGGTCTCGCGGGTCATCTCCTTGAACCGGTCGCTGCGCTCGGCGAACTCCGCGCGGCTGGGACCGCGCTCCCACGGCCTGCCGAGCAGCGCCTCGGCGGCGGCCGGCACGGCCCAGGCTGCGCCGAGCGCGAGCCCCGCGGGCGCGCCGCCGAGCATGAGCCAGCCCACGGCCACGGCCACGGCGGGCGGGACGAGCAGGTCGGGCAGCGCGTAGGCCCAGCCGCCCGGGGCCGAGTGCCCGGCGCGCAGCTGGGCCGGGCGCACGGCCAGCGCGCCCGCGCACTCGCCGAGCAGCGCGGAGGCGATCACGGCCGCGATGAGGTCGGAGAGCTCGCGATGGCCCACCGCCGGCAGCAGGGCGGCGAGCCACACGAGCAGCAGGGCCACCGGCGTCTTGAGCCCGGCCAGGAAGAGGCGGCCGGCCACGACGGCCCACAGCGGCGGGACCGGGCTGCGGGCGGGCCCGCCCCCGCCGTCGGGTGCGCCGCTCATGCGTCGGACCCCTCGGGGGCGGGCGCGCGGTAGCCGCGCAGCCCCCACAGGGTGATGGCCGCGCCCATGACCAGCGCCCCGGCGCACCATCCCATGGTCGAGGAGAACGCGAGCGCGACGGCGGCCGGCTGCGCGTACTGCGCGCCGGAGAGGCCCACGAGCAGCGGCAGCGCCGCCACGGCGATGAGCCCCGCGGTGCGCGAGACGGCGTTGGACACGCCGCTGGCGATCCCGGAGTAGCGCTCCGGCGCTGCGGCCAGCGCGACCCCGGTCAGCGGGGACACGAGCAGCGACATGCCCAGGCCCTGCAGGAGCAGCGGCGGCAGCAGGTGGACGGGGTAGTTCGGCCGGGAGGGGGCGAATCCCAGCCAGAGGAGCGCAGCCGCCACCGTGAGCATGCCGGCGACCATGGGACCGCGCGGGCCGCGGCGGTTCGCCACCCCGCCGAAGTAGCCGGAGAGCCCCAGCATGACGAGGGAGACGGGCACGGTCGCGGCCCCCGCGGCCAGGGGCGAATAGCCGGCCGTCGTCTGGAGGAACAGGGTGAGGAAGAGCCCGGCGCCGGTGAAGCCGGCGTAGACGAAGAGCGTGGCGAGGTTGACCGCGGAGAACGCACGGCTGGAGAAGATGCTCAGCGGGAGCATGGGATGGGCGCCGCGGCGCTCCGCGAGGACGAAGGCCACGGCCGCGAGCGCAGCCACCCCGGCGGCGGCGAGCACCCCGGTGCGCCCGCCGGGCACACTTGCCGGGTCGCCCCAGCCGGTCAGCGCCCAGGTCAGGCCCGCCAACGCCGTGGGCGCCAGGAGCATCCCGGGCACGTCGAGCCCGCCGGCGGCACCCTCGTCGCGGGTCTCCGGCGCCGGGCGCAGCAGCCACAGCACGACGAGGGCCAGCGGGACGTTGATGAGGAACCCCAGGCGCCAGTCGATGCTGACGAAGAAGCCGCCCACCACCGGGCCGGCCGCCGTGGCGGCGCCCAGCATGCCGCTCCACGCCCCGATCGCCCGCAGGCGGTCGCCCTGGGCGAAGCTCGACTGCAGGATCGCCAGGCTGCCGGGGGTCAGCAGGGCCGCCGCCACGCCCTGGACCAGGCGCGCCGCGATGAGCAGACCCGCTGTGGGGGAGGCGGCCACGGCGGCCGAGGCGAGCGCGAACGCCCAGACGCCCCACACGTAGACGCGCTTGCGGCCCAGGCGGTCGCCCAGCGAGCCGCCCACGATGATGAGGCCCGCCAGCGTGAGCGTGTAGGCGTTGATGACCCACTGGAGCTGCGCGAGGCTCGCGTGCATGTCCTGCCCGATCCGCGGCAGCGCGACATTGGCGATCGTGCCGTCGAGGAAGACCATGCCGGACCCGGCCACGCACGCCGCGAGCAGCCGCCGGCCGGCGGCGCTGCTGAGGGTGAGGGGAGGGGCGGTCGGCACGCCGGCAGTCTACGCGGGCCGTGTCCGCGGTGGGGGCCGGAAGCCCGCGTGCTCGCTAGACTCCGAGCATGGCTGACGCACTGGTGCTCGTGGACATCCAGAACGACTTCTGCGAGGGAGGGGCGATGGGCGTCGACGGCGGCATCGGCGTCGCCGCGCGGGCCGGCGCGCACGCGCTCGCCCACCGCGGGGCGTACGCCCACATCGTCGCCACCGCCGACTGGCACATCGATCCCGGCGACCACTTCTCCGCCCAGCCGGACTTCGTCGAGTCATGGCCCGTCCACTGCGTCGCGGATTCGCCGGGGGCCGAGCTGCGCCCCGAGCTGGGCCCCGCCGTCCCGCTCATCGAGGCGCTCTTCCGCAAGGGCGAGTACGAGGCCGCCTACTCCGGCTTCGAGGGCACCGCCGCGGACGGCTCCGGCCTCGCGGACTGGCTGCGCGAGCGCGGCGCCGCCTCGCTCGACGTGGCCGGGATCGCCACGGACTACTGCGTGCGGGCCACCGTGCTCGATGCCCTGCGCGCCGGGTTCGACGTCACCGTCCTCACCGACCTCGTGGCCGGCGTCGCCCCGGAGAGCGCGCGGCGCGCACTGGCGGAGATGGAGGCCGCCGGCGCGACGCTTGCCGAGGCCGGCGAGCGCGCTCAGGGGGAACCGGTGCGGGACGAGCCGGCGCAGGGGGAAGCCGCGCAGAAGACGGCCCAACAGGGGGCAGTCGAACAGGGGACGGCCGCGCAGAAGACGGCCCAACAGGGGCAAGCGGATCAGCCGCGCGGGAGCGCGGATCAGCCACGTCGAAGGGCAGGGGAATGAGCACACAGCACACGGCCGCAGGGGCACCGGGGGAGACCGGAGCGGATGACGGCCCCGAGCGCGTGACGCTCTGGACGCCCTCGCCCGAGCGCGTCGAGGCCAGCGAGCTGCGCGCCTACCAGCGCTGGCTGCGCGAGACCCGCGGGGTGCGCACCGAGTCCTACCAGGACCTCCTCGACTGGTCGCTCGAGCACCTCGAGGACTTCTGGGAGTCCATCTGGGAGTACTTCGATGTCATCGGCACCCGCGGCGATGGCCCCGTGCTCACCGGCGACACCATGCCGGACGTCCGCTGGTTCCCCGGCGCCCGCGTGAACTACGCCCAGAACATCCTGCGCCGCGCGGCCACCCACCCGGACGACGAGGCCATCGTGGGCCTGCACGAGACGAACCCGCGCGAGTCGCTCACCTGGGCGCAGCTCGAGGGCCGCGTGGGGGCCCTCGCCGCCTGGCTGCGGGCGCAGGGCGTGTGCCCCGGCGACACCGTGTGCGCGGTGCTGCCGAGCATTCCCGCCGCGGCCGAGGCGCTCCTGGCCTGCGCCTCGATCGGCGCGGTGTGGTCCGTGGTCGGCCCCGACTTCGGGGTGACGGGCATCGTCGACCGCTTCGCCCAGATCGAGCCCAAGGTCCTCATCACCGTCGACGGGTACGAGTTCAACGGCAAGCGCATCGACATGCGCGCCCAGCTCGCCCAGCTGCTCGAGGCGCTGCCGAGCGTGACCGCCCACCTGCTCGTCGACCAGCTGGGCGCGGCGCTCGACGCACCGGCCACCGGTGAGCCGGCCGGCGAGGCACGGGGCGCCGAGCCGCGCGCCGCCGGTGCGCACACCGGCGCGCAGGCGCCTCCCGGGCCCGCGCCTCGGCTGCGGCCCACCGCGTACTCGCAGGTCATCGCGGTGCCGCAGGCCCCCGAGTACGAGGCCACCGAGTTCTCCCATCCACTGTGGGTGCTCTACTCATCGGGGACCACGGGCAAGCCCAAGGGCATCGTCCACGGCCACGGCGGCATCGTGCTCGAATCGCTCAAGGCCAATCGGCTGCAGCAGGAGACGGTGCCCGGCGGACGGCACTACTCGGCGGTCGCGACGACCTGGGTCGTGTGGAACCTGCTCATCAACTCGCTGCTGTCGGGCACCACGATCGTCGTCTACGACGGCTCCCCGGTCTTCGGCGCCCCGGACAAGCAGTTCGAGATCTGCGGCAGCGAGCGGGTGACGAACTTCGGCACGGGGGCCGCGATCCTCACGCTCATCGAGCGCTCCGGGCTGTCCCCGGATGCGCGGCACAACCTCTCGGCCCTGCGCTCCATCCTCTCGACGGGCTCGCCGCTGCCCGACTCCACGTGGGAGTGGGCGTATGCGCAGGTGGCCGACGACATCCACGTCGGCTCGGATTCCGGGGGCACGGACATCGCGACCGGCTTCATCGGCTCGAACCCCTTCGACCCGATCGTGCGCGGCGAGCTGCAGGGCGCCTACCTGGGCGTCGAGGCGGCCGCGTTCGACTCGCACGGGCGGCCCGTCATCGACGAGGTGGGGGAATTCGTCGTCACGCGGCCCATGCCCTCCATGCCCGTCATGTTCTGGAACGACCCGGACGGCGAGCGCTACCGCAGCGCCTACTTCGACGTGTTCCCGGGGGTGTGGCGCCACGGGGACTGGGTGACGAAGCGGCCCGGCGGGCAGTACGTCATCCACGGGCGCTCGGATTCGACGATCAACCGCGGCGGCATCCGCATGGGCTCGGCGGACATCACCCAGGTGGTGGACCGGGTGCCGGGCGTGCAGGCGTCGATGGTGATCGGTGCGGAGCTGGCCGACGGCGGCTACTACATGCCGCTGTTCGTCGTGCCCGCGCCCGGCGTCGAGGTCGACGAGGAGCTGCGGGGCTCGATCGTCGCGGCGATCCGCTCCGAGGTCTCGCCGCGCTATGTGCCCGACGAGATCATCGCGGCCCCGGCGGTGCCCGTGACCCGCACCGGCAAGCTGCTCGAGATCCCCATCAAGCGGGTGCTCCAGGGCGGCGACGCCGCAGGCGTCAACCGCGCCACCGCCGCGGATCCCCAGGTGCTCGACTGGTACGTGGACTTCGCGAGCGCCTATGCAGACCGCGGGGCCGAGCGCTAGCGTGGGGCCAGGCGCGCAGCCGCATCACCGCACCCGGTGAGACCACCGTTTCGGTGGGACCGAACAGATGAGGAGGACCGACATGGCAGAGGCCACGTCCATCAGCGTCAGCCGCACCATCGATGCCCCGGCCAAGGACATCTTCGACGTGCTCTCCAACCCGGAGCGCCACCGCGAGTTCGACGGCTCGGGCCAGATCGTCTCCGATGACCGCACCAACCGCATCCAGGCGGTGGGGGATGTGTTCACGATGAACATGAACGCCCCCCACATGGGCGGCGACTACAAGACGGAGAACCACGTCACCGGCTTCGGGCAGGACAAGATCCTCGCCTGGCAGACCGCGCCCGCCGGCCAGGAGCCCGCGGGCTGGGAGTGGGTGTGGGAGCTCGACTCCACCGGCCCCGACTCCACGGACGTCGCGCTCACCTACGACTGGTCGAAGGTCGATGCGGCAACCGCGAAGAAGGTGAGCTTCCCGCTCATCCCGCGCGAGGCCCTCGAGGAGAGCCTCAAGATGCTCGCGGGGGCCGTCTCCGGCGCCTGAGCACGGGGCCGCGTGCGCGCAGCGGGCAGACGCAGTGCGTGTGAGCCCGAGTGCGCGGTGGTGAGTCGAACGGCGGGAGGGCCCGGGACAGTGTCCCGGGCCCTCCCGCCGTGCTGTGCGCAGGCCGTGTGCGTGGTGCTGGCCGTGTGGAGAGTGTTGGCGTTGTGCTCGGTGCCGGGGCCAGTGATGCCGTGGCCCGGCTCAGTCCCGGCGCCTGCGTGCCGTGGCGAGGAGGAGCACCGCGCCCCCGCCGATGAGGATGAGCGCCCCGCCCGTGATGAGCTGCGCCTGAGTGCCTGTGCGCGGCAGGCGGCTGGGCGCCTCGGGCGAGTCCGGCTGGGGCGCGGGCGCCTCGGAGACCGGGGGCTGAGGACCGGGCGCCTGGGGCCTCACCGGCGCGGTGGTCTCCGGAGCCGGTGCCGTGGTTGTGGCCGGGGCGGACGGAGACGGCGTCACCGGAGGCGCAGTGGTGGGCGGCGCAGTGGTGGCAGGAGCTGTGGTCGCAGGTGCCGTCGTGGGAGCCGTGGTCGAGGGCGTCGGAGCGCGGTGGACGGTCTCGGCGGGGATGCCCCACTCCGACTGCCAGGCCTTCCAGCCCTCGCCGCCGTCGATGCGGACCACCCAGGTGGTCCAGCCGATGTCCACCGGTACGGGGCGCGTCGTGGCCCGCGCCGTGCCGTCCGTGCCGACCGTGACGTCGAAGGCCTGCGGCTCGCCGGGCGTGCCGGAGGCGCTGGCCGACTGCACGGGTGCGGTGTCCGTGCGGTACGGCGTCGCGGTGACCCGCAGCCGCGAGCCCGGCCGCGCACCCCGCACGGCGATCGCATCGGTGCTGGTGTTGGCCGTGTTGTCGAGTGCTGCGGTGGTCGTCGCCTGCGGTGTCCAGGGGACGAGGCCCGTCTCCTCGGCGATGCCGTGATCGGACCGCCAGGCGCGGATGCCGGGCGCCGGTGCGATCCGCTCGGTCCAGTACACCCAGCCGCGGTAGCCGCGGTCCAGTGCGAGGGAGGGTGAGTCCTGCGTTCCGTTCCCCACGCCCTTCGAGGTCACGGTGCCGATCTTCGCAGTGCCCTGCGCGGGCTGCTGGGTGCGCTGGGGCTTCGCGGGGCTTGCCCACAGGGTGTGCTCGACCGTGACGCGCTGGCCCTTCGCAAGGCCCGAGACCGTGAAGGCGTCGTGGAGCCGGGCGCCCGGCGCGGGCTCCGCGGTGCTGATGCGGGTGGTCACGCGGGGTTGCGAGGTCGCCGGGAGCCGGTGCTCGGCGCGGGCGGACACGGCCACGGGCGGGCCGGCCGTCACGATGTTCTGCACCGTCGACGAACCGCGCCCGTGGGCCCGGTAGAGGCGCACCGCGTCCCCGGGCAGGTCCTTGGCGCGCGCACTCAGCGCGACCGTCGCGGCCTTCGTGCCCGTGTCCGGAGCGGTGAGCAGGACCGTCACGGGCTTGGCCGCCGTGGTGATCGCCGCGGGGCCCTGCGCGCCGGTGGTGGAGAGCTCCACCCGGCGGCCGGGCAGCGGCGCCCCGGAGGCAGCGGTCAGCGAGATCGTCGCCGTCAGCTGCGTGCCGGCGGCACCCGCCTGGGTCTGCCCGCCGCCGGCCGCCGCAGTGAGGGGCACGGCGGGGCCGGGGCTGAGCCGCGGGACCGGGGCGAGGGCGACGCGGAGCCGGTAGGGCCCCGCCAGGCGCTTGGCATCGCGGGTGATCGCGGCGTACTGCTTGGCGGCGCCGGCGAAGTTCGCCCCGAGCGCGCTGGGCGCATGGACCTTCATGCGGTGCCGGTGCGGGATCTTCGCGTCGAGCTTGACGATGGCGGACAGCGCCGCCTGGACATCGGCCTTGCCGGAGTCCGAATGCGCGGCGAGTGCCCAGGCCGTGCGGGCGGTCCGGACGGTGGAGGGCTTCACCCCCGCGAAGTACTTGGGATAGGGCGTGAGCATGCCGGCGTCGATGCAGTAGGCATTGCGGTTGGCCAGGGAGCGATAGGACCCGTACCACGTGCGCTGCGCACCCTGGCGGTGCCAGTGGCCGGGGCCGAGGATCGTCTGCTCGTTGGCGCTGAGCGCCCGGCCGAGTTCGGCCGGAGCTCCGTAGGCGTCGACACCGGGGGCCTGCTCGGCGGCCGTGGGCTGCTGGGTCCCCGGATCCGGGGAGCCCGGAGCGGGCGTCCCCGGGGACCCGGGCGGCGCGGTGGCGCCGAGCGCCTGGGCCGGAGCGGCGAGCCAGACGAGCAGGGGTGCGAGGAGGAGGACGAGGACATAGGCGAGTGCTGTGCGTGTTTTCATGGCCACAGCCCAGCCGATCGTCAGACTCCGCGGCCGCGCGCTGCGCGATCTGTGGACGCAGCCCCGGTTTCCACAGCCCGGTGCTCGCCTTCGGGGCCGGGCTGTCCACAGCCGGTGCTCGCTCCCCCGCCCCCGCCGCGGGGCCGCGTGCCCCGTCGCGCAGCCGCTTAGGCGGCGCCTCGGGGCGGTCAAACCGGTTGGTGGCCGCCGCGGCTCGCGGAGTAGAGTCGAGGCCGATGAGTGCGCGCCGCGCGTGCACGCCCGATGCGAGGTGAGGAGTGGCATGGCCCAGACGAAGGAGAACGTGGACGTAGTCCTGATCGGCGGCGGCGTCATGAGCGCCACGCTGGGCGCGATGCTCAGCGAGCTGCAGCCGGACTGGAGCATCCGCGTCTACGAGCGCCTCGACTACGTCGCGCGCGAGAGCTCGGACGCCTGGAACAACGCCGGCACCGGCCACTCGGCCCTCTGCGAGCTCAACTACTCCCCGGAGCTGCCGGACGGGAGCGTCGACATCTCGAAGGCGATCAACATCGCCGAGCAGTTCCACGTGACCCGCCAGTTCTGGTCCCACCTCGTCGACGAGGGCGTCATCGCGGACCCCACGACCTTCATCTCGCAGGTTCCCCACATCAGCTACGGCCGGGGGCAGAAGGGCCGCGACTACATCGAGAAGCGCTACCAGACGATGGTGCGCAACCCGCTGTTCAAGTCCATGGAATTCACGGACGATCCCGCCACGCAGGCGGACTGGCTGCCGCTCATGTTCGAGAACCGCGGCCCCGGCCAGGTCAACGGCCTGTCGCGCGTCGTCGAGGGCACGGACGTGGACTTCGGCTCGCTCACCCGCCAGCTGCTGCAGAACATCGCGAACAACGGTGCGCAGATCCACACGAACCACCAGGTCACGACGCTCAACCGCAATGCCGACGGCTGGAAGGTGGGCGTCAAGGACCACGGGAGCGGCGAGGCCTTCGACGTCGATGCCCGCTTCGTCTTCATCGGCGCCGGCGGCGGGGCGCTGCCGCTGCTGCAGAAGTCCGGCATCGCGGAGGCGCGCGGCTACGGCGGCTTCCCCATCTCCGGCATGTTCCTGCGCACCGCGAACCCGGAGCTCGTGGCCCGCCATAAGGCGAAGGTCTACGGCCAGGCCTCCGTGGGCGCCCCGCCCATGTCCGTGCCCCACCTCGACACCCGCGTCGTCAACGGCCGCGAGTACCTCATGTTCGGGCCGTTCGCCGGGTTCTCGCCCAAGTTCCTCAAGTCCGGCCGGTTCACGGACCTGCCGTTCAGCGTGCGGGGGAACAACCTGGGTGTCATGCTCAACGTAGCGAAGGACAACTTCGGCCTCGAGAAGTACCTCGTCGAGCAGCTCGCGGAGACGAAGAAGGGCCGCTTCTCCGCGCTGTCCGACTTCACCCCGGAGATCGACCCGCACGAGTGGGAGCTCATCACCGCGGGCCAGCGCGTCCAGGTGATGAAGCGCGACCCCCAGAAGGGCGGCGTGCTGGCGTTCGGCACCGAGCTCGTCTCCTCCGCCGACGGCTCGATCGCGGGCCTGCTGGGCGCCTCGCCCGGCGCCTCGACGGCCGCGCCCATCATGCTCAACCTCCTGGCCAAGTGCTTCCCCCAGCAGTACGTGCAGTGGGAGTCCAAGCTCAAGGGGATGGTTCCCTCGCTCGGCCGCAAGCTCGCCGACGACGAGACGCTCCTCGACGAGCTGGGCGAGTACACCGCCCGCACCCTGCGGATCGGCTGAGCCGCCCGCTGGCCGAGGGCCGGTTGCACGGGGCCGGACCGCGCGATGCCGCGCGGTCCGGCCCCGTGCGCGTTCCCAGGGCGCGCACGCGCGCATGTCAGCGCGATCTGCCATGCTTGGACCCACAGCGGCGGCCGGCAGAGGCCGCGCGCCCCGTCCCGCGCCCGCCGCGCCCGACTTCGAAGGACCTCGATGACCGACCAGCCCTGGCAGGACCCCCGCAGCCGCGCCCCGCAGCCGGGACAGTCGGAGGGCAGCTTCCGCTGCCCCGCGCCCGAGGCGCCCGCCGGGGCCCAGCCGGGCGGCTCCGCCCCTGCCGCCCAGCCGTACGGCTCGGCTCCTGCCCCGCAGCAGCCGAACCGGCCGCAGCAGGGCTCGGGTGCCGCGCCCGGAGCGGCCCAACCGCCCGTTCAGCAGCCGGGCTACGCCGCCCAGCAGCCGGGCTACGGCAGCCAACACCAGGGCTACGCGGCTCAGCAGCCCGGTTCCTCCAGCCAACAGCAGGCCTACGGCACCCAGCAGCCGGCCTACGGCACCCAGCAGCCGGGCACGGGCAGCCAGCATGCCCCCCACCGCGGCGCCCCCCAGCCCGGCTACGGCTCGGCGCCCCAGGGCTCGGCACCCCATGGAGGGCCGGTGCAGGGAGCACCTGGCTACGGTGCGCCGGGCCCGGTCCCCCAGCAGTCGCGCCCCGGGTACCCCCAGGGCTCCGGCTTCCCGGGGGCGGGCACCGGCTCCCACCCGGGCACCGGCGCCCAGCAGCCGGCACCGGGCGGCTACCCGGAGCAGCGCGCGTATTCCCAGTCGCGGCTGCGGCCCAGCGTCACCCAGGAGATGCGCAGCCGCTCGCAGATCCACCAGCACAGCGGCGCTCAGCTCCAGGCCAGCTGGACCCAGCAGGCGACGAGCGCCATGCGCCGCGAGGACCCGACGAAGGGCGCGGACCTCGCCCGCCTCATCATCGGGATCGTCGTGTGCGCCGTGCTCGGCCTGGGGTTCCTCCTCATCCTGCTGCTCGGGGCCCTGAGCTTCCGGGGCGTGGGCGTCATCATCGTGCTGCTGTCCCTGCTGCCGCTGAGCGTCATCATCGGCATGGTCCTGTGGTTCGACCGGTGGAAGCCCCAGCCCAAGCTCATCCTGGGGCTGTGCGTCCTGTGGGGGGCGGTCGCCTCCGTCATCATCGTCTTCATCACCCAGCTCACCTCGATCTACGCGCTGGGCGCGTTCGGGATCGACGCGAGCGGCGACGTCGTGGGCGCAGTCGTCATGGCGCCCATCTTCGAGGAGGGCGCCAAGGGCATCTTCCTCGTCGCGCTGGTGCTCGGTGCGCGCAAGTACTTCGAGGGCCCCCTGGACGGCTGGATGTACGGCACGCTCATCGGCGCCGGGTTCGCCTTCACGGAGAACCTCCTCTACCTGGGCAGCGCCTACGACGACTACCAGAGCCAGGGCCTCATCCTCACGTTCGCCATGCGCTGCGTGGTCTCCCCGCTGCTGCACTCGACGTTCACGGGCATGGCCGGCATCGCGATCGGGCTGGCGGCCCGCCGCGGCTCGTGGTGGCTCACCGCGCTCATGTGGATTCCCGGCTACATCGTGGGGGCCTTCCTCCACGGGCTGTGGAACGGGGTGGCGACGGCGACCGATGACATCGACCCCCTGGCGAGCATCGCCATCACCCTGGTCTTCTCCGCCTGCGTCTCCGCGCTGTGGTTCGGCAGCGGGCTCTACCTGCGCCACGAGGAGACGAAGCAGACGCGCCTGATGCTGGGCGACTACGCGAACGCCGGCTGGCTCACCCACGCGGAGGTCGACATGCTCGGCACCTGGAAGGGCAGGCGCGCGGGGCGCCGCTGGGCCTCCCAGTTCCCCGGCGGCAAGACGGAGATGAAGGCCATGATCCGGGCGGCCGCCTCCCTGTCCTCCATCCGCGAGCGGATCCTGGGCGGAGTCGGCGGGCGCACGGAGATCGCGCGCGAGCGGTTCGAACTCGACGAGCTCACCCAGGCCCGCAGCCGGCTCATGGCGAGCGCGCGGATGCCGGCCCGCCGCCCGTGACCCTCATCGACGCCGTCCTCGCGCTGCTGGGGCTGCTCGCCCTCATCGCCGGCTGGCAGCAGCGGCTGACGGCGTCGGCGGGCACGCTCGTGGGCTTCGTCGCGGGCTTCCTGCTGGGCCGGCTGTGCGCCGTGCCGCTGGCGAACGCGGCGGTGGGCTGGGGCCTGCTGGGCGAGTCCGGCCGGCCCGGCATCGCGCTGGCGGTGCCGCTGGCGCTGGGCACGCTGCTCGCGGCCGCCGGCTGCGTGCTCGGCATCCGGTTGCGCCAGCGGATCACCAGCCGGCTGGGCCGCGGGCTCGATGCGAGTGCGGGCGCGCTCACCAGCGCGATCGCCTTCGTGCTCATCGTCTGGCTGGCCGCCGGCTGGGTCCGCACGACACCGCTCATCGCCCCCAACCGGTGGGCCGCGGAATCGGGGATCGTCGCGGCGCTCGACCGCGCCGCCCCCGTGGACTCCGCCCAGGCGCTGGGTTCGATCGGCACGGTGCTCGCCGACAGCGGGTTCCCGCAGGTCTTCAGCGGCCAGGCGGAGCGCATCCGCGACATCGGGGCCCCGAACGAGGCGATGAACCGCGTGGGGCGCGCGGCAGAGGACTCGGTCGTGAAGATCACCACCGACACCACCGTGTGCAGCACGACGCAGGAGGGCTCCGGGTGGGTCTTCCGGCGGGGCTACGTGGCGACGAACGCGCACGTGGTGGCGGGCTCGCGGGGGCTGAGCGTCCAGGTGGGCGGCAAGGGCCGGCCCTATGCCGCGCACGTCGTGGGCTTCAGCGCCGCGAAGGACGTCGCGGTCCTGCGAGTGCCGGAGATGGGCGCCGAGCCGCTGGAGCTGGGCGGCCAGCTGCGCACGGGCTCCGATGCGGTTGTCGTGGGCTTCCCGGAGAACGGGCCCTACACGATCTCGCCGGCCCGCGTCCGCGAGGGCCTGCGGGCCCGCGGCCTCGACATCTACGACAAGGACTCCGTCGTGCGCGATGTCTACTCGCTGCGCGCGGTGGTGCGCCCCGGCAACTCGGGCGGCCCGCTCGTCGACGCGCGCGGCCGGGCGGCCGGGATGGTCTTCGCGAAGTCCGCCGCGGACGGCGATACGGGCTACGCGCTCACGCTCGGCGAGATCTCCGGCGTCCTCAAGGCCGCCGGGGGCACGGCGAAGACCGTGTCCACCGGCTCCTGCGCCGCCAGCTCGCAGTCCCACGCCCGGGGCTGAGCCGGGGCCGCCCGCAGCCCGTCTCCCAGGCCGCCCGCAGCCCAGGGGGCCCGCCGCAGGGCCTGCCCGAGGCCCGTTGCCCAGACCGCCCGCATCCCGCCGCACGGGCCGGGCTCGTGCCCGTCGAACCGGGCCGGTTCGTTCCGGGTCCTTGCCCCGCGCCCGAGGCGCCGGCGGGGCCGTGGCCGCCCCCGCCTCGGGCGCGTGCCGGCACGGCCTACGGCACGTCGAGGTAGCCGATGACCCCGCGGTGGTCCGAGGTGCCCTCGCCCATGACCGAGTCCCCGGTGGGCGTGAGGCCGCGCACGAGGATGTGGTCGAGGCGGACGAGGGGGAACTGCGCGGGCCACGTGAACCCGAAGCCCCCGCCCACCGCGCGCCGGGTGTCGGTGAGCTGGGAGGACAGCTCGGAGAAGTAGCGATCGGAGGAGCCCGCGTTGAAGTCGCCGGCGACGATGATGCGCTGCGAGCGATCGGCGCGCACCACCTCGGCGAGCTTGCTGAGCGCGGCATTGCGCAACGACTCCTGGCCCGGGCGCACGGAGGGCATGTGCACGGCGTAGAAGCGCACATCGCCCTCGTCGGTCTGAACGGTGGTGGCGAACGCCCGCGGCCACTGCAGGCCCAGGCCGATCTCCTCCGTGTCCTTGAGCGGCCACTTCGTCCACACCCCGACGGTGTCCGCGACGTGGGAGTGGGAGAACTTCCCGTCGAGGCGCTTCCTGATGATCTTGCCCGACAGCGATTCCAGCTCCTCGACGGCCACGATGTCCGGCTGGTGCTCCGTGAGCGCCTGGACCGTGGCCGTGGGCTGCGAGCCGCGGGCGCCCACGTTCTGGGTGGCGACGACGAGCCCGCTGTGCTCGGGGGCGTGGGCCGGGCGCAGATAGGCGCCGAACATCGCGGCCCAGACGATGGCCGGGACGAGCACGCCGATGATGCTGAGGACGGAGAAGCGGATGAGGCCCGCAAGGACGACGAGGACGATGAGGATCCACGTCCACGGCAGCGCTGACTCGACCACGAGGGCGATGCCCCGGCTCGTGGGCAGGAGGGAGTGGAGCAGGAGGAGGGCCGCGACGAGGGTGCCGGCGATGAGCACGGCAATGCCCTTGAGAGCGCGCTTCGGGGTTGCTGACATCGACGAGCAGTCTAGGCGCCGTACCTGATCCGCAGCTGACCGGGGACTGGCACTGCGCCCGCAACCGCGCCCGGGCAGCCCCGCCCGCGCCACTCGCGGACGGGGCTCGGCGGCCTGCGGTCCCGGTGCCCCGCGGGCGGCGCCTCAGCGCAGGGCGGTGGCGCGCCAATCTCGACGTCGGGGTGCTCGTCGAAGCGGTAGCCGGTGCCCCGGATGGTCCGCACGATCGCGGAGTGCGAGCCCAGCCGCTTGCGCAGGCGGCGGACGTGGACGTCGACCGTGCGCTCATCGGGCCGCTCGTCGCCGTGGCCCCACAGGGCGGTGATGAGGTCCTCGCGGCGCAGGGTCTCGCCCGGCCGCGAGACGAGCGTGGCGAGCAGGTCGAACTCCTTCGTCGTCACGGCGGCCAGCCGGCCGTCGACGTGGACCTCGCGGCGGGGGATGTCGATGCGCACGCTGGCCGGCTCCGGTTCCGCGGCGTCCTCGCGGTGGGACGGCGGGTGCACGCGGCTCGGGATGCGCGAGCGCACCGGGCCGTGGCGCCCGGCCGGGGTGCCGGCCGCGGCGGGGGAGCCCGAGGCGACGGCGCGCACGGCGTCGAGGTCGCGGTCCGGGCCCTCGGGCGCCAGGGCGATGATCGCCTGCGTCTCGGCCTGCCCGGCGAGCTGCTGTGCGAAGGCCTGCACGGCCTGGGCGACCGCCGTGAGGTTCGTGCCGTCGGCGGCGGCCTTCTCCTCGTCGAGTCCGATGTAGAGGACGATGCCCCGCGCGGCGCGCGGCGCGGGCTCGACGCCCGTCGGGCCGTAGGTGCGGGGGGCGGAGTTCGGATCGATCGAGGTCAAGCGCGGTCCCTGTCGTCGGGTGGCGGCGGCGCTGCGCGGGTGCGCGGCGCGGGCCGCGGCCCCGGCGGGGGGTGCGAACGGGGACTGGGGGTTCAGGCGGGGCTGGGGCATGTCGCTGGTCCTTCGAATGGGCGGGGCCGCTGGCGTTCGGGGCTCGTCCGCGACCGGGCGGCGAAGGCTAGGAGAGGTCGCGGACGCGGCGCATGGGCTGCGCGGGCTGCCGGGCGCACATTCGCGCCTCCAGGCGGCGACAGGGGATGGACATGACCGTCATTATTCTTCATCCGCGGCCCGCGGGCCAAGCGATTGCGGCCGTTCGCGACCGAATAAGGCGCAGTATGACGAAGTGTGACGCAGGCGGGGGCGCCGCGGAGCGCCTGCGCGGTGGGCGCCCGGCAGGCTCAGACGATGCCGTAGAGGCGGTCGCCCGCATCGCCCAGGCCGGGGACGATGTAGCCGTTCTCGTTGAGCCGCTCGTCGAGCGCGGCGGTGTGGACCGTCACCTCGGCGCGCCCGTCGAACTGGGCGCGCAGGTGCTCGACGCCCTCCGGCGCGCTCACCAGGCAGACCGCGGTGACCTCCGAGGCGCCGCGGGCCAGGAGGAACTCGATGGCCATGGCGAGCGTGCCGCCCGTGGCGAGCATCGGGTCGATGACGAAGACCTGGCGGCCGGTCAGGTCTGCGGGCAGGCGCTCGGCATACGCGTGCGCCTCGAGCGTCTCCTCGTCGCGGATCATGCCCAGGAACCCCACCTCCGCGGTGGGCAGGATCTTCATCATGCCCTCGAGCATCCCCAGCCCGGCGCGCAGGATCGGCACGACGACGGGCCGCGGCGCGCTCATCGCCACCCCGGTTATGGGCCCCACCGGGGTGGTGATCCGGGTGTCCTTCACCCGCACGCACCGGGTCGCCTCGTAGGCCAGGAGCATGACGAGCTCGTCGGTGAGCTGGCGGAACCGCGCGGAGTCGGTGCGCTCGTCGCGCAGCACGGTGAGCTTGTGGGCGATGAGCGGGTGGTCTGCGACGCGGAGTTCCATACCCGGAAATCTACCCGATGGCCCGCCCCGCCCCGGCTGGTGCCCGCGCGCGTGCGCGGGTGACAATGGGGCCATGTCGTACTTCACCGCTGCCCTTGTCCACACCGACGACGGCTACCGGCCACTCGACCTCGAGATCGACGATGCGGAGACGATGGCGGACCTCGTCGAGCTCATCGACGCCGCCGGCGACGCCGAGCTGGGCGCGCTGGCCGTCATCGAGCACGAGGACGAGTGGTTCGCACTCGTGCGCGTGCTTCCCGAGGGGGAGGTGAAGGTCTTCCTCTCCGACATCGGGGCGGTTGCCGACTCGCCCTATGCCGAGCTCTTCGCCGACTACCTCGACTCGCAGCCCGACGCGTACGAGGGCGATCCCATGGAGGGCGAGGAGGACTACTCGAACGGTGACGAGGACGATGACGAGGAGGACGAGGCGGAGGAGGGCGCGACGATGCTCGAGCTCGACGACGACTCCGACTGGGGCGGTGACCCCGATATCTTCGCCGCCGAAGGGATCGCCGCCGACGAGCTCATCGAGCAGGTGCGCGAGCACGGCTCGGACCCCGCCCGCGTGGTCGCCCACGTGGGGGAGAAGGCCGGTTTCGCCGAGCAGCTCGAGGCCGCCCGCTGAGCGCCCCCGCCAGCGCCGGCGCCGCATTGCTGGAACACAGATGAACCGGCCCGAGGCGCCCGCGGGCCGGGCGTGGGCGCCCGCCATGGACGCGGCGCTCGAGGAGGCGCGGGCGTGCGCGGTCAGTGCCGACGTGCCCGTGGGCGCCGTCGTCGTGGACTCCGCCACGGGCCGGGTGCTCGGCCGCGGCCGCAATCGGCGCGAGGCCGATGGCGACCCCACCGCCCATGCGGAGGTGCTCGCCCTGCGCGCGGCGGCCGCCGGGCTGGGGCGCTGGCGCCTGGACGGCACCACCCTCGTCATCACGCTCGAGCCGTGTGCGATGTGCGCCGGGGCCGCGGCGGCCGCGCGGGTCGACCGGGTGGTCTTCGGCGCGTTCGACGACAAGGCGGGCGCCGCCGGCTCGATGTGGGACCTGCTGCGCGACCGTGCCGCCCTCCACCGGCCCGAGGTGCTCGCCGGCGTCCGCGCGGAGGCGGCCACCGCGCTGCTCGCGGAGTTCTTCGCGCAGCGCCGCTAGCCGGAGGCAGTCCGATAGCGCCGCGCACGTGCAGACAGCACGCGCATCGCGCCCCCGCGTCGCTCACCCGGCGGCCCCCTCATGAGCCGGAGTCCACCGCGAGTGGGCACCCCGGGGGATTTGGCGGCCGCCCGGGGGATCTGTAGACTCTTCCGCGGTAGCGTGTCCGAGCGGCCGAAGGTGCAACACTCGAAATGTTGTGTACGGTAACCCCGTACCGAGGGTTCAAATCCCTCCGCTACCGCCGAAATCCCGGGGCATCGGAATCGATGCCCCGGGATTCTTCTTCTCCGCCCGCCGCGAGTTCTCCGCCAGCCGCGAGCGGGTGGCGCTCAGCGCCGGGTGCTCACTCCTCGGCGAGCATGCCGTAGACCCGGCGGCGGGCCTCGTCGATGATTTCCGTGGCCGCCTTGATCTGCTCCTGATCGCCGCCGCGGACCACCTGGGCCACCGCCTGCGCGAGCTTGGCGCTGGCCTTGGGCAGCTCGCCGCCGAATCCGCGCCCGCCGCCGGCGGTCTCCCAGGGGGCGTCCTCGCCGGAGCGCGCCTCGGCCTCGGTGCGGCCCTCCTCGGTGAGCGAGTAGACCTTCTTGCCGCCGGTCTCGTCGGCGACGATGAGGCCCTCGTCGGCGAGCATCTGCAGGGTCGGGTAGACCGAGCCGGCGCTGGGCTTCCAGGCGCCCCCGCTGCGCTCCTCGAGCTCGCGGATGACCTGGTAGCCGTGCATGGGCTCCTCGCGCAGCAGCGCGAGGACGGCCTGGCGGACATCGCCGCGGCCCATCCGGCGCCCGCGCCCTCGGCCGCCCTGCATGCCGGTCATGCGGCGGAACATGGCCGCCATCGCGTTGGGGTCGAAACCGCCGCCGAACCCGCCGAATCCGGGTCCGCCCATGCCGCCGGGGCCTCCGTGGCCGTGCCGGCCGCCGGGCCCGCGCCGGCGGTCCTCGCGGTCGAATCGCTCGTCGCCGTGGGTGCGGGGCCCGTGGTCGGCGGGGCGGCCGTGGCGCCCGTGGAAGCGGTCGTCGCCGCTGCCGAAGCCGTCCCTGCCGTCGAAGCCATCGGCGCTGTCGTCGTTGAAGTCGGGAAACATCGTGTGTCCTCTTCCTGTCTGGGTGTGTCTGCGTGTGCGTCCGCGCCAGTGGCGGCGGATCTGCTCGCGGTGTCGGACCGCTCGCCTCGGCTGCCGGGTGCTGGGTTCGGCCGGCTGTGCCTCTCGGCGCCGGGTGAAGCGAAGCCCGCAAAGACTCTCGGCAACTGCCCGAAACTATATTGCGATATATCGCTGACTGTCAAGAGCGAGGAATTCGCCCCGCGGATTCAGGCCCACTGCCGCCTGCGCCGGGGAGGCCATTGCCCGGCCCTGCGCGGCTCGCCGCCCGCACCCCGGCGCCACACCGGGTGAGGAACGGGAACCGGCCGTGGGCGGCCCGGTCGTAGGATGACCGGGTGCCGCGGCCCACCGGCCGCACGCGCCTCGGGAAGGGCGCCGACGGCGCACGACGACAGGAGCGAACCGTGAGCGAACTGCCCAGCCAACTCAACATCCCGGCGCCCGCCGCCCTCGCGGCCGCGCAGGAGAAGGCGATGCTCGACAAGGCGCTCAAGCCCTGGGGCCAGATGTTCCTCCTCGCCCTGTCCGGCGGCGCCTTCATCGCGCTGGGCTTCGTCTTCTTCGTCTCCTCCCAGCAGGGGCTCGGTGCGGACTTCCCGCTCGGCGTCGCCAAGGTGCTCGGCGGGCTCGTGTTCTCCGTGGGCCTCATGCTCGTCGTCGTCAGCGGCTCCGACCTGTTCACCGGCACAACGATGACGCTCATGCCGCTGCTGTCGAAGTCCCTGGGCACCGGCCGCTGGCTGGGCCACTGGGGCGTCTCGCTGGCGGGCAACCTCGTGGGCTCCGTGGGCGTGGCCCTGCTCATCCTGTGGTCCGGCACCCCGGAGTCGAACAAGGGCGCATGGGGCCTCGTCGTCATGAATACGAGCCTGACCAAGGTGACCCACACGTGGGGCCAGGCGTTCTTCCTGGGCGTGTTCGCGAACTTCGCGGTCTGCCTGGCCGTATGGCTGGCCACCTCCGGACGGTCGACCGCGGACAAGATCCTCGCCTGCCTGGGCCCGGTGGCGCTGTTCGTCGCCAGCGGCTTCGAGCACTCCGTGGCCAACATGTTCATGCTCCCCATGGGTCTGCTCATCAAGGACTTCGGCGGCGACGCGTTCTGGTCCTCCGAGGCGGTCGTCAAGGCCGGCAAGCACGTGGGCGACTACGACGCGCTGACCCTGGGCTCAGTGGTGGGCGACAATCTCATCCCCGTGATCCTCGGCAACATCGTCGGCGGCGGCATCCTCGTGGGCGGCTACTTCTGGGCCTGCTACATCGCCCCGGCGCGCAGAGCCGCGGCGGCGCAGTCGAGCGGGAGCGACGGGCCGGCGGCCGCGGGCGCCGGCGCCGCGCACCCGGGGGTCGGGCC
>NZ_WWEQ01000028.1 GCF_009857845.1 Brevibacterium rongguiense
CGGCCGCGGCGCGCTCCTCGGCCGAGGCGCCGGGCTGGGCCGCCGGCGAGCCGGGGGCGCCCGAGGCGGGCGAGGCAGGCGGCTGCGGCGTCGCTGCCGTGGATGAGGCTGCCAAGGTGACTCCTTCGAACTCTGGTGGTCGCTCGCCCGGTGCCGGCCGGTGGGCCGGGGCTCCGTGTCCGCTCATAAGAAACGCCCCTTCCGGTGTCCGGGAGGGGCGCGCGGCGAGTCGTCCGATTCAGACGCTTACGGGTTCTCCGCGCGCTTCTCAATAAGGACGACAATGAGCGTGTTCATGGGATCACAGTAGACGCGGCAGGAGCGCTTGGCCAATTCGCGAGGCATGCCGTCTCGCGATGTAAGACGGGCGCGGAGGAAGCCGCAAGACGCACTGGCGAGGCGACGGGCGGCGGCCGGTGCGCCGCGGAGCGGCCAGGGGCTGGAGAGCGCGTGTTGGACGGCCCCGCGGCATGCGGCCGGTGCACCGCGGAGCGGCCTAGACTGTCGCCCCATGCGCTGCGAACACTTCGAGGCCGGGCGGTGCCGGTCGTGCACCCTGCTGCCGGTGCCCATGGGCGCGCGCATCGCGCAGGCCCAGGCGCGCATCGCGGACCTCCTCGCGCCATTCGCCATGGCTGCCGGCGACGCCCTCAGTGCTTCTCCGGTCACCGGCGGGCCCGGCGCTGCTTCCGTCGCGGGCAGCCCCCGCAGCGCTTCCGTCAGCGGGGTCGACGCCGCTCCCGCCAGGTCCTTCCGCACTGCTCGTGTCGGCCCCTCGGCCGGCGCGCCGGGCATCTGGCACTCCCCCATCGTCGGCCCGGAGACCGGCTTCCGGAACAAGGCGAAGATGGTCGTCTCCGGCACGGCATCCCAGCCGGTCCTCGGGATCCGCGACGAGGCGGGCGAGGGCGTCGACCTGCGCGACTGCCCCCTCTACCCCGCGCCCATCCACCGGCTGCTCGAGCACCTCCCCGCGCTCATCCGCCGCGCCCAGGTCGCCCCCTTTGACGTGCAGCGCCGCCGGGGCGACCTCAAGCACGTGCTCGTCACCTGCGGCGACGGGGGCGCGCTCATGGTGCGCTTTGTCCTGAGCTCCCCCAAGTCCATTGCCCGCATCGCGGAGCACCTGCCCTCGCTCCAGGCCGCCGTGCCGGGTGTCGAGGTCGTCTCGGCCAACCTCAACCCCGGCCACACCGCGGTGCTCGAGGGCCCCGAGGAGATTCACATCGCCGGGGCGGACTTCCTGCGGGTGACGCAGGGGCGCATCCCGCTGCGCGTGCGTCCCCAGTCGTTCCTGCAGACGAACACCGCCGTGGCCAGCCGGCTGTACGCGCAGGTGGGTGCGTGGATCGACGAGCTCGCCGAGGCGCGGGCCGGGGCGGAACCGGCCGCGACCGCGCACGCTGCCGCCGCCCCGGAGCCGCTGCGCGTGTGGGACCTGTTCTGCGGGGTGGGCGGCTTCGCCCTCCACTGCGCGCCGCCCGGCACCGCCTCAGCAGGAGCGCCCGCCGCGGTCGCATGCGCAGCCGCCGCCCCCGCAGGTGTGGCGAGCGCCCCACTGGCTGAGGTGCCGCGCACCGCGCCGACTGGAGTGCCGCGCACCGGCGCGACGGGAATGCGCGGGGCCGCCGCAGCCAGGCCGAACCCCGCCGCGCGCAGCGTGACCGGTGTGGAGCTCAGTGACCAGGCCATCGCCTCGGCGGCGGAGACGGCGGCGGAGCTGGGCCTGGACGCGGACTTCATCGCCGCCGACGCCTTCGCCTGGGCGCGCGCCCAGGCCGAGCGCACCGGCCCGCCGGACGTCCTCATCGTCAACCCGCCCCGGCGCGGCATCGGGGAGGCGATGGCCGCGTGGATCGAGGCCAGCGGCATCCCCGACGTCGTGTACTCCAGCTGCAACCCCGCGACCCTGGCCCGGGACCTCGCCGCGATGCCGAGCATGCGGGTCGCGAGCGCGCAGCTGCTCGACATGTTCCCCCACACCGCCCACGCCGAGGTCCTCACCCGCCTGGTGCACACGGCAGGCTGAGGGCCCGCGCGGCGCGCCGCCGCGTAGGATGAGCGACCATGCGCCCACTCCTCCGCTTCTGGCCCGACATCCGGGCACGGCTGGGCACATACTCGCTGGTCATCGTGCTCACGCTGATCGGCAATGGCATTACGCTCGTCATCCCGCTGCTCACCGGGGACATCATCGACGGGCCCATCGCCCACCACAACCTCGCGGGTCTCTGGGCACCCGCGCTCGCGATCCTCGCGGTGGGCATCGCGGAGGCCGCCGCGCTGTTCGGCCGGCGCATGATCGTCGCCCCGGTCGCCTCGCACTGGGAGATCGTGTGGCGCGGGCGCCTCTATGACCGCCTCCAGTACGTCTCCGTGCCCACGCACGACGCGTGGGAGTCGGGCCAGCTGCTCTCCCGCGCCACGAACGACATGTCGCAGATGCGCCGGTTCTTCGCGTTCGGCGGCCCCTTCATCGTCGTCACGCCCATCGTCATCCTCATCGGCACGATCGTGCTCACCGTGATGCAGCCGGTCTTCGGGCTCATCATCGCGCTCATGGCGGTCCCCACGATCGCCGTCATCGCGGTCTTCGAGTCGAAGTACCGCATCACCTCCCGCCAGTCGCAGGACACGATGGGCGAGGTCACCACCGCCGCCGAGGAGTCCGTCCAGGGGGTGCGCATCCTCAAGGCATTCGGCCGCGAGCCGTGGATGGCCCGGCGCTTCGACGCCCTCGCGCAGCGCCTGGCCGGCCTCGAGGTGCGCAAGGCCAAACTCGACTCGTGGCTGTGGGGCACGATCCTGTGCCTGCCCACGCTCGCCCAGGCAGCGATCCTCGCGGTGGGCGCGTGGGGCGTGCTCGCCGGGTGGACGACGATCGGCACCGTCGTCGCGGCCGTCACGATCACGATGGTGCTGCGCATGCCCATCGAGATGTTCGGCTTCCTCCTCTCCGATCTCCTCATGACCATGACCGCAGCCGCCCGCTACTGGGAGGTCATGGACCTGCCGCTGGGCATCACGGACGCCGGAGGCGCGATCGCCGACGCGCCGCCGGTGCGCGCGTGGCGCGGACGCGTCGACTTCGACGACGTGGACTTCCGCTTCGGCGATGCGGCCGCGGACACGCTCACCGGCCTGAGCCTGCACATCGAGCCGGGCCGGACGGTGGCGCTCGTGGGCGCCACGGGCTCCGGCAAGTCCGCGCTCGCCGCCCTCATCCCGCGCCTGCAGGACATCACGGACGGCGCGGTGCGCCTGGACGGCACGGACATCCGGGACATCCCCCTGGGCGAGCTGCGCTCCCTCGTCGCCGTCGCGTTCGAGGACCCCATCCTCTTCTCCGCAACGGTGCGCGAGAACGTGGCGATCGGTGCGCCGGGCGCCGATGACGCGCAGGTGCGCCGGGCACTCGGCATCGCCCAGGCCCTCGAATTCGCCGAGGCGCTGCCCGAGGGGCTGGACACGCAGGTGGGCGAGCAGGGCATGGCGCTCTCCGGCGGCCAGCGGCAGCGGCTCGCCCTCGCCCGCGCGATCGTGGGCACCCCGCGGGTGCTCGTCCTCGACGATCCACTCTCCGCGGTCGACGTCGACACGGAGGACCGCGTCCAGCGCGAGCTCGCCCGCGTGCTGCCGGACTCCACGACGCTCATCATCGCCCACCGTCCCTCCACCGCGGCGCTGGCCGACGAGGTGGCGGTCCTCCACGAGGGCCGGATCGCGGCCCGGGGCACCCACCACGAGCTGCTGCGCACCTCGGCGCTCTACCGCGACCTCATGGGCGCGAGCCCGACCACCGGCCCCGCGGCGGCACAGGACTCGCCGGCCCCGGGTGTGGCTGCCTCGGGTGCGGGAGCGATGGGTGTGGCTGCGGGCTTGGCTGTGGAGGTGACCGAGGCCGGGGCTGCGACCGGCTGCGGAACTGCGGCGCGGGCCGAAGCGGTGGCAAGCAGCGGGTCCGTGGCCGATGCCGGGACTGCGGACCAGACCGCAGCCGGAGGGGCGGCGAGTGCCGATGGCGCGCCGGGCGCCACAGCTCCCGCAACCTCGGCCGAGGGGGTGGCAGGCGCCGGGGTGCGTGCGCCTCGGGGCCCCGACGGCGCCTCCGCACCGAGCGGAGAGGGACGCACATGAGCGCGCCCGCGAGCGCCTCGGCGGAGGCCGAACCCGATGCGCTGCCCCCGGACATCTCCAAGCGGGCCCGGCGCCTGCTGTTCTCGCTCGTGCGCCCGCGCCTGGGCTCGGTCATCGTGCTCTCGCTCGTCATCGTCGTCTCGGCGTGCGCGGCGACGATCGGCCCGGTGTTCGTGGCCCAGGCCCTCGACGACGGCCTGCCGCGGGCAGCGGACGGCGACTTCGGCGCCCTGTGGTCGGCCATCGCGGCCTTCGTGGCGTCCGCGCTGGTGGGCGGCGCAGCCTCGTTCGCCTCGACCCGGCTCATGGGCATCACCGCCCAGCGGATCATGCTCGACCTGCGCCGGCGCCTCTTCCGCCACATCCAGCGCCTGGACCTCGGGTATCACGAGCGCTCGACGTCGGGCAGGCTCGTGGCGCGCCAGAGCTCGGACATGGAGTCCGTGCAGGACTTCCTGTCCTTCGCGCTCATCGAATCCGCGCTGGGCATCCTGTCGATGGCGGCGATCGCGGTCATCCTCGTGTGGCTCAACGTGCCGCTCGCCCTCATCGTCTTCGCGGGCTTCATCCCCCTGTTCTTCGTCTCGCGGGCCGCGCAGCGCGCCCAGCGCACCGCATACCGCCGCACGCGCACGTCGATCGCGAAGGTCATCGTGCACTTCACGGAGACGATGGGCGGCATCCGCGCCGTCCAGGCCTTCCGCCGCCAGCCGGCGGGCCGGCACACCCTCGCCCGAGAAGACGAGCAGTACTGCGACGCCAACACCGACGCCCTGCGCGGGGTCGCCTGGTTCTCCGGTCTGACCCGCCTCATCGGCAACGTCACGCAGTTCGCGATCGTCATCGTGGGCGCCTGGCTCGTCCTCGAGGACGCCGCCCAGGTGGGCGTGCTCGCCGCGTTCCTCCTCTACCTGCGCCGCTTCTACAACCCGCTCGACGAGCTGGTCCAGAGCTTCAACCTCTACCAGTCGGCCTCCGCCGCGCTCGAGAAGATCACGGCCGTCCTCGACACGGAGCCCGCGGTCGCCGAGGCGCGGGAGCCGGTCGCGCTGCCTGCGACCGGCGGCGGTGAGCGCGCGGGCGGCGGCCGCGGTGGACGGGCGGACGGCGCCGGGCGCGCGCTCGAGTTCCGCGGCGTCCGCTTCGCCTACGGCGACGGGCCGGATGTCCTGCCGAGCTTCGACCTCGCCGTGCCGGCGGGGCAGACGGTCGCCCTCGTGGGCTCGACGGGTGCGGGCAAGTCGACGCTCGTCAAGCTCCTCACCCGCTTCTACGATCCGAGCGCCGGCGCGGTGCTGCTGGACGGCGTGGACCTGCGCGAGGTCGCCAATGCGCAGCTGCGCCGCGCCGTCGTCATGGTCACCCAGGAATCGTTCCTGTTCTCCGGCACGATCGCTGACAACATCCGCGTCGGCCGGCCCGAGGCCACCGATGCGCAGGTCGAGGCCGCCGCCCGCGCGGTCGGCCTCGACGACTACGTCCGTCGCCTGCCCGCGGGATACGCCACGGACGTGAAGAAGCGCGGAGGGCGCCTGAGCTCGGGTCAGCGCCAGCTCGTGTCCTTTGCGCGGGTCTTCCTCGCCGATCCGGATGTCATCGTGCTCGACGAGGCGACCGCGCACCTCGACATCCCCTCCGAGCGGCTCGTGCAGAACGCCCTGGAGACCGTGCTGCGCGGCCGCACCGCCATCGTCATCGCCCACCGCCTTTCGACGGTGGAGATCGCCGACCGCGTGCTCGTCATGGAGCACGGCCGGATCGTCGAGGACGGTAAGCCTGCTGACCTCATCGCCGGCACCGGCCGCTTCGCCCAGCTGCACGCGGCCTGGCGCGACACGCTGGCGTAGCACCGGCGGCCGTTCGCGCGCACCGCGCGGTCCGAGCGGCGGTGAGACGCTGGTGCGGTGCTGGGCGAACCCCGGACTCAGGCTGGGTCTTGAGTCTCGGCTGCAGCTTGAACCGGTTCCCGAGCCTCAGGTTCGGGATCGGGCCGGGCCTCGAACCTCGCGTTGGGGCTTGGCCGCGGACTCGGTCTCGGGCTCGGGTGCTTGCTCGGGCTCGGCCTCCATCTCGAGTCTGGGCCTCGGACTGGGGTCTTGGCCTCCGGCCTCGGGTCGCGGGCTTTGGGCCTCCGGGGCAAACTCGTACTCATCCCGAGTCTTGAGTCTTGGTGACGGTTCGGACTGGGCCTCGAGCCTCGGGTACGGGGTCGGACTCGTTATCATCCTGGGTCCCGAGCCTTGACCTCAGCTTGAACCGGGCCTCGAGCCTCGTACCTCGGGCTCGGGGTCGGACCCGGTTTCAGACTCGTCGTGAATCTCGAGTCTTGGCCTCGGCTTGCGATGGGCCTCGAACCTCGGGCTCGGACTGGGCCTTGGATTCGTGCTCGTGCTCGACACAGACGGCGCCTCGTACCTCGCACCTCGCACCCCGGGCATTCGCCTATGTCCGAGCGGAAGTTTTGGGCCCGCGAGTCTGTTTCCGAAGAAGAACGCGCACCCACCCAAGCACCCGGTCGCCGCGGCGCCGGAGGAAGCGAGGACCACCATGGCAGAGCAGGACCGCTACGACTACGCCATCATCGGCGCGGGGGTCGCGGCCGCCAGCGCGGCGGCCGCCATCCGCGAGAAGGACGCGGACGGCAGCATCGCGATCATCGGCCGCGAACCCGACGGCCCGGTCTACCGCCCGGCTCTGTCGAAGGACCTCTGGGTGGACGGGGAGGCAAGCCTCGAGGACAACTGGCTGCTCGACGATGGCATCGGCGCCGTCTTCCTCCCCTCGATATCGGTGACGGCGATCGACACCGCGGCACACGCGCTCACCCTGTCGGACGCCTCGCAGGTGGGCTACAGCCGCCTGCTCATCGCCACGGGTGCGGAGCCGCGCACCATCGACCTGCCTGATTCCGCGCGCGTCGTCTACTACCGCACCGCACAGGACTACCGCCGACTGCGCGAGTTTGCGAAGCCGGGCAGCAGCGCCGTCGTCGTGGGCGGCGGCTACATCGGCTCGGAGCTCGCGGCGGCACTGTCGCTCAACGACGTAGCGGTCACGCTCATCGTGCCCGGCAAGCAGGTCCTGCAGCAGATGTTCCCCACCATCGTCCTCGATGAGATCGAGCGCGCCCTGCGCGAGCACGGTGTCACGCTCGTCACCGGGGCTCGTGTCACCGGCGGCGCCGTGCACGGCGATTCCGTCACCGTCACAACCGAAGCCGGCGAGTCCTACTCCGGCGATGTCGTCGTCGCGGGCCTGGGCGTCGTGCCGAACGACCAGGTCACCCGGCAGGCCGGACTCGAGGTGGGCAATGGGATCGTCGTCGATGAACGCCTCGCTACGAGCGCCCCGGACGTGTGGGCCGCCGGCGACGTCGCCTCCTACCCCGACGCGCTCCTGGGCGTGCGCCGCGTGGAGCACGTGGACAATGCCGAGCACCAGGGCACCACGGCGGGTCACAACATGGCGGCCGCAGCCGCCGGCAAGGACGAAGAGACCTACACGTACACGCCCATCTTCTGGTCCGACATCTACGACTTCGGCTACGAGGCCGTGGGCACCCTCGATGCGAGCCTCGAGATGGTCGAGGACTTCACCTCAGGCCACAGCGCCGGGGTCGTCTACTACGTCGACGGCGGCCACGTGCGCGGGGTCCTGCTCTGGAACGTCTGGGACTCGACGCCTAAGGCCAAGGAGGTCATCGAGCAGTCGGCGCAGGAAACGCTGAGCGCCGAGCAGCTCAAGGGCCGCATTCCGCTGAGCTGAGCACGGGCAAGGACAGGGGCGCGGGGTGAAGTCTTCACTCGATTGTCCCAACGGCATCGGGTGAAGAGTTCGCTTACCCACCGCCGTGCCGGTGGCCGAAAACCCTTCACCCGATGCGCAGCGCGCGATCAGGTGAAGGGTTCTTCCGAGGGCACCAATCAACCGACCGGGTAGCTGGCAACGGCGAGCGCTCACGGCGCGCCGCGCTCGTTGAGCAGCCGCCGGACCTGGTCGACGATCCACGCGTGGGCCATCGTCTTCGTCGCACGCAGGACGATCCAGCCGTCGCACTCCATGGCGAAGTAGCGCTGCAGGTCGTACCCGAACTGCTGCGGATCGGTGCGGTGGTGGTCGCCCTCGTACTCGAGTGCGATGCGCGGCCGCTCGTAGGACAGGTCCGGGTGGATCGTGCCGAGTCCGCGGATGTGGATCGGCTGCGCGACCGCGGGTTCGGGCAGACCCGCATCGACCAGCGCAAGGCGCAGTCTCGTCTCCGGCGGCGAGCGCACTCCCGCGCGGCAGCGCGCCACCGCGGCGAGCAGCACCGCCCGCCCCTTGTAGGCGCGCTCGTCCGCGACGAAGTGCCGGAGCTTTTCCAGGTCCACGGTGGCCGCGCACCGCCCACCGCCGACGAGCGCGTCGAGCACGACCACGAGGTCGGTCTCCGACAGCCGCGGTGCCAACTCGAGCAGGGCGCACCGCAGCCGTTGCACGCGCACCCCTGCGACCTCCACTGGCTCGTAGCGCAGGCTGCGCCGGTCGTCCACGGCCGCGTGGGTCACCCGGCTGCCACCGCGCGGGACGACGACCTCCAGGCGGCCCGGGCGGACGGGCAGACCCTGGAGATATGCCGACGAGAACCCTGCGGCGATCGCGTCCGGCCGCTTGACCTGCAGGCATGCCAGGGCATTGCGCAGACGCCAGAAGTCCTCATCCTCTTGCGCCCAGGCCGGAGCCTCGACGACGTCGACGACGTCGGGTGAGAGTCGAACGCCCGGGACGATAAGGCCGCCCAGTTCCCGGGCGTACGTGCGCATCTCCCTCACCGCGAGCCGCGATGCCTCGCCCCGGGGGTGCTCACTCGCCCGCACCGGGCGCCGGACCCGGACGCCGATACTCCCGCCCTCCACCCCGAAGCGCGCGGTCCCGGCGGTGAGAGAGGTGGCAGCCGGGTCCCGAACGGCGTGGGGATCGTGGATCACGACCGGGTCCTGGCGGCGAGTGGATCGTGGGTCGCGAGGCAGCCCCGGGCAGCGACGGGTAAGCGGGCAGCGTGGGTAACGCCGGCAACGCGAGGGACCCCGGCAGCATGCTCATCCCGGGCAGCGAAGCGAAACCGGACAGCATCGGGAGTCCGAGCAGCACGGGGACCCCGGGCAACGCGGGTGCCCCTATTAACGTGCGCATCCCGGGCAGCGAACGCCCGGGCGGCGGTGTGGATTGGGGGCAGGACGCGGGCCCTGGCGGGGAGGGCGTCTGCGGCGGGCGGTTCGTCCATGGCGGGAGACTACGGAAGCCGTCCCCGTGGTAGGGGTGCACCGTCCTTGCTGTGGACAACCCTGCGGATGGAGCCGCGCTGTGGACGGCGCCGAGCGGCGAGGTCTTCACCCGATCGGCCGCGCGCCACCGCGTGAAGACTGTGCGGCTCTACCACCGCCCGGACGGTCGGAAACCCTTCACCTCATCCAACAGCGCCCACCAAGTGAAGACCTCAGGAACGAACCCGGTAGACGATGCCGCCGCTGCCGCCCAACCACGCCCGCTCGAAGGCCGGTCGGGCGAAGTCTTCACCCGATCGGCCGCGCGCCACTGCGTGGAGACTGTGCGGACCTATCCCCGCCCGGACGGTCGGAAACCCTTCACCTCATCCAACAGCACCCACCAAGTGAAGACCTCAGGAACGAACCCGATAGACGATGCCGCCACTGCCGCCCAACCACGCCCGCTCGAAGGCCGGTCGGGCGAAGTCTTCACCCGATCGGCCGCGCGCCACCGCGTGAAGACTGTGCGGCCCTACCACCGCCCGGACGGTCGGAAACCCTTCACCTCATCCAACAGCACCCACCAAGTGAAGACCTCAGGAACGAACCCGATAGACAATGCCGCCACTGCCGCCCAACCACGCCCGCTCGAAGGCCGCACGGGCGTAGGTCCGCCGCACGCTCGCGTTGTCTGCGGCGGCGGGATCGTGCACGCGCACGTCTCCTTCGGCCGTCACCCCCGAGACGACGAGCAGATGCCCCGCCGTCTCGTAGCCGGCCTCCGGCAGGTCCTCCCGCGCGAACGTCACCGAGGCGGCGAACGGCTCCCCCGCGGCCAGCAGCTCCTCACCGGCGCGCAGATCCGGCAGCGCATCGACGTAGGCGTCGAAGCCAAGGCTGGCCGCCCAGGCCGCGTTGAATGCCCAGTTCCCGGCGCCGCCGTACGAGTAGTCCCACACGCGGCGCATGGTCTCGGCGATCGCGGGCGCTGCCTCACGCGCGCCCAACCCCGGCCTCGACCCTGACCCCGGCCCCGAGCCTGGCCGCACCCCCGACGCCGGCTCCGGCTCCGGCTCCGAACCATTTGCCGCAGGCGTTCGCGCATACGCGAGCAGCATCGCAAGCGAGGTGGGCGAGCACCACGAACCGCCGTCGGCATGCCCCGGGATCGCGCCGGCCAGCCGCTGTGAGAAGGCGGGCAGTCTCAGGTCGATGTCACGGCCCCGCGGCTGCGAGACGGTCGGCTCCGCCGTCGAGGCCCCCGTCTTCGGGCGCGTCAGCACCGAGACCCGTTCGAGCCGGGGCAGGGGGCTGCCCTCCGGGGCGAAGAGCAGCGCACGCACCTCGACGCGGGAGGCGGGACCTCCCAGTTCGGCCTCGTTCACTGCGATCGTGTCCGCATCGACGCGCAGCCCGAACGGTGCCTGGTCGGCCACGGTGTGCGAATGGAAGTCCGGCCAACCGCCACCTCCCCCGGTCGCACCGCCCGGTGTGACTTCGGCCGCTGCACCAACGCCCGCTGCACCAACGCCGGCGGTGCCGACGTCGGCGGTGCCATCGGCTGCGGGGCAGTCGGATCCGTTGGCACCCAAACCGCTGCCGCCGGTCACGTCGTAGTCGATCCCGGCGGACCACCGCGCGGCAACCGCCCACTGCGACCACACGCTGCCGGTGCCCGCGCGCAGCTGCACCTCGATCAGCGTGCCGGGCGGCGTGTGCGCGCGCCAGCTCGCGATCGCCTCGCCGAACGGGGCGACCTCGAACGGCTCGGACTCCCAGAGCCGCGCCCGCACGGGCACATCGGCCAGGGCCGAGACGGATTCGGTCACGCGCTGAGCGGCAACGGATGCACCGGGGGCGACCGCACGGGTGCCCTTGGTGCCCGGCCCGGGAGCTCGACTGCCCACCGCCCGGCCGCTCTCGGCGCCCCCATCCGCTGCGCCACCGACCGCCGTACCAGCCACGGCCCCGTCCCCCGGTCGATCCCTGTCAGGTTCGGGTCCGGATTCGTCAACGGCACGTGCATCGGCTCCCAGTCCGAACTCGACCGGCGATGGGGCGAACGGGTCGCGCAGCACCGTCTCAGCGGCCTTCCCCGTCCCCCACCCCGTGATGTGCGTGATCGTCATTGTCTCTCCCCTCGCCGGCATGCATTCCCACCCGGCCCCTGCCACCGGACTGCTGAGCCGTTGGCACGCCCGGTGTGGCGGACGTCCACCGTCCCCGGCGTTCACTCTCCATGGACGACCATGCGGCTACGGTGACCAGACCTGTCCTGGGGATGCCCTCGACCTGAGCCGCGCGATCCTTCCGCGCTCGGTCCCCCGAGGTTCGCTGAACACCGCCACCCCAACGCCATCAGCGCTCGCCAGGCGCTTTCAGCCTGCACCGGCCCGCCGCTCAGTCCGTCGTGACGGCACCCTTCGCGGCGCTCTGGACGAGCTTCGCGTACTTGCCCAGCACCCCGTGCAGCCGCGGGTTGGCCGGCAGCTGCCAAGCGCGCCGGCGCCGCTCCATCTCGTCCTCGCTGACATCGAGTTCGATGGTGCGCTCGGCGATGTCGACCCGGATGGGATCGCCGTCCTCGATGAACGCGATCGGCCCGCCGTCCACGGCCTCCGGCGCCACGTGGCCGATGCACAGGCCGGTGGATCCGCCGGAGAACCGGCCGTCGGTGATGAGAAGGACGTCCTTGCCGATCCCCGCGCCCTTGATGGCGCCCGTGATCGCGAGCATCTCCCGCATCCCCGGCCCGCCCTTGGGGCCCTCGTAGCGGATGACGACGACGTCGCCGGGCTTGAGCTCGCCGTTGAGCACGGCGTCCATGGCCGGCTGCTCGCGGTCGTAGACGCGCGCGGTGCCCTCGAAGACGTCCGCGTCGAAGCCCGCGGACTTCACGATCGCGCCGTCCGGGGCGAGTGAGCCCTTGAGGACCGTGAGCCCGCCGGTGGGGTGGAGCGGGTTGTTCAGGGCGCGCAGGATCTTGCCGTCGGGGTCCGGCGGGTTGATGTTCTTGAGGTTCTCCGCGACCGTCTTGCCGGTCACCGTCATGCAGTCGCCCGTGAGCAACCCGTTGTCCAACAGCGCCTTCATGACGACCGGCACGCCGCCGATCTTGAAGACGTCGTTCATGACGTAGTCGCCGAACGGCTTGACGTTGCCCAGGTGGGGCACCTTGTCGCCGATCCGATTGAAGTCGTCGAGCTCGAGGCGGACCCCGGCCTCGTGGGCGATGGCCAGCAGGTGGAGCACCGCGTTCGTCGAGCCGCCGAACGCCATGACCACCGCGATCGCATTGCACAGCGACTCGTACGTGATGATGTCCTTGGTCGTGATCCCCCGGCGCAGCAGGCCCACGACGGCCTCGCCGGACTGGCGGGCGAAGACGGTGCGGTTGCGGTGGATGGCCGGCGGCGCGGCGGAGCCGGGCAGGGACATGCCCATCGCCTCGGCGGCCGAGGCCATGGTGTTGGCCGTGTACATGCCGCCGCACGCGCCCTCGCCGGGGCAGACGGCCCGCTCGATCGCGTCGACGTCCGCCTCCGTCATCTTCCCGGCCCGGCAGGCGCCCACCGCCTCGAACGCGTCGATGAGGGTGACCTCCTTCTCCGTGCCGTCGGAGAGCTTGGCTGTGCCGGGCATGATCGAGCCGTTGTAGAGGAAGGCGCTGGACAGGCCCAGGCGCGCGGCGGCCATGAGCATGCCGGGGATGGACTTGTCGCAGCCGGCCATGAGGACGGAGCCGTCCAGGCGCTCGGCGCCGAACACCGTCTCGACCGAGTCCGCGATGACCTCGCGGCTGACGAGCGAGTAGTGCATGCCCTCGTGGCCCATGGAGATGCCGTCGGAGACGGAGATCGTGCCGAACTCCAGGGGGTAGCCTCCCGCGGCGTGGACGCCCTCCTTGGCGAATCCCGCCAGCTTGTCGAGAGTGAGGTTGCACGGCGTGATCTCGTTCCACGACGACGCGACGCCGATCTGCGGCTTGCCCCAGTCGTCGTCGCCCATGCCCACCGCGCGCAGCATGCCGCGCGCGGCCGCGCGCTCGAGGCCGTCGGTGACGTCGCGCGAGCGCGGCTTGATGTCGATACCGGGCTCGGCCTGGGCCGCGGCGGGGACGAAGTCGGGGGTCTGAGAGCTCATGCGCGCAGTCTATGACCGGTCTCGCGGGCGTCCGCGCCGCGGGTCGCATGGCGGACGCCGGCCCCGCGCGCCGCCGGGCCCGCGCGGTGACGCGTCCCGTGCGCTCGAGCCCCGGGTCCGTTCGGCGGGGCCTTTTGCGCGCACTTTCATATCCGAATCCACCGCCGAGGCGCGGGCCTGTCCATCGCCCCGCGCACCCGGGCGCCCACCCGGCCTCCGCACCCGAGCGCCTGCCCGGCCTCCGCGCCCGGGCACCCGCCCGGCCTCCGGACCCGGGCGCCTGCCCACCGGCCCCGACGCCGGCTGACCGAACGGGCCACCGGCGCGCCGCACTCTCGCTGGCAGACCACTGGGGCCGAGAATATCCGACCCTGGCACCCCAAGGTCCGCTTGACCGGTCTCAGTGTTCCCTCGACCGGCCTCCTGCCGAACGAACCCCTGTGGGGTGCTCGCCGCGCAATGGCGCGTGCCGATCCTCCAGCCTGCTCCCCCTCCAGCGCCGCAGCGCTTCCCTGCCCGGCCCTGGCGACCGGGACACCGCCGAAAATGCCACCGCGAAGAGTCCGCCGCTCATGGGCGATTGCCCCACGGCGGCTGCCCGCGTCCCCCTGTTCGCTCCTCGAAGTCAAGGCCCGCGCCCCGCCGCAAGACCCGCGGTCCCACCCCTCATCGACCCATGCACCGGTATGCAGGTGAGTCCTACTGTGGAGGCGTCCTACCAGCGATGCCGCCGGCCAGCGGCGGCCAAGGAGATCCCCATGCGAGCCCTGCGATTCCACGCCGACCACGACATCCGCGTCGAAGACATCCCCGAGCCCGAGCTGCGCGAGGGCGCCGTGAAGATCCGGGTGGCCTACTGCGGCATCTGCGGCACGGACCTCCACGAATACCTCGACGGCCCCATCTTCTGTCCCGGCCACGACACCCCGCACCCGCTGAGCGGCGAGACCCTTCCGGTGACCCTGGGCCACGAGATGTCCGGCGTCGTCGAGGAGGTGGGCGCCGGGGTCGACTCGGTCAAGCCGGGCGATTCCGTCGTCGTCGAGCCCTACTTCGTGTGCGGCGAGTGCCCCCAGTGCCGGCGCGGCGACTACCACCTGTGCACGAAGATGGGCTTCATCGGCCTGGCCGGCGGGGGCGGCGGCCTGAGCGAGAAGATCGTCGTCGATGAGCGCTGGGTCCATCCCGTGGGCGATGTGCCGCTCGACGAGGCCGCGCTCATCGAGCCGCTCACCGTGGCCTACCACGCCGTGCAGCGCTCGGGCGTGCGAGCCGGGCAGTCGGCGCTCGTGTCCGGGGCGGGCCCGATCGGCCTGCTCACGGCCGCAGTGCTCAAGGGCCTGGGCGTCACCGTCATCGTCTCCGAGCTCGCCGAGGCGCGCAAGGAGATGGCGCGCACCACCGGTGTCGCGGACCACATCGTCGATCCCAGCCAGGAGGACGTCGTGGAGCGCGTGCGCGAGATCACCGGCGAGGGGCCGGACGTGGGCTTCGACGCGGCCGGCGTCAACGCGACGATCAACACGCTGCTCAACGCCGTGCGCCCCGGCGGCGTCGTCGTCATGGAGGCCATCTGGGGCCACCGGGCCGAACTCGACATGCACGCCCTCGTGGTCCGCGAGATCGACCTGCGCGGCACGATCGCCTACGTGTCCAATCACGCGGACACGATCCGCATGGTCCAGGACGGCAAGATCGACCTCAAGCCGTTCATCACGGCCGTGCTCGGGCTCGACGAGGTCATCGACAAGGGCTTCGACACCCTCATCAACCGCCCCGAGACCGCGGTGAAGATCCTCGTGGATCCCTCGAAGTAGACCGCTCACACGCCGCGAGGGCGGGGGCCGGGAATTCCCGGCCCCCGCCCTCGCGGCGCTGCGCGCTCAGGATCCGACGGCGTTGAGGAGGTCCTCGCCGGCGGCGATCCGGCGCACCTGCTGGGCGAGGATCGCGATGATGCGCGGTTCGAACGCGCTCGTGTCCCCGCCCTCGTGGGGCGTGATGAGGGTGTTCGGGGCGCGCCACAGCGGGTGGTCGCTGGGCAGCGGCTCCGGGTCGACGACGTCGAGCGCGGCCTGGAGCCTGCCGGATTCGAGCTCGGCGAGCAGCGCGTCCGTGTCGACGACGGCACCGCGGGAGACGTTGACGATCATGGCGCCGTCTGGCAGTCGGGCGAGGAAGTCCGCATCGACGAGGTGGTGGGTCGCATCGGTGAGCGGGGTGATGAGGAAGACGAGCTCCGCGCGCGGGAGCACCTCGCCCAGGTCATCGCTTGCGTAGACATGGCCGTGCTCGTCGTCGCGCTCGCGGCTGCCGGCGCGCAGCACCGTGACGCCGAAGGGCTCGAGGCGGGCGCGGATCTCCTCGCCGATGCCGCCGACGCCGACGATGAGCGCGGTGCGGTCGACGAGCGACCAGCGCCGCTCGTGGGCCCAGGTGCCCGAGGGCATGTTGCGCGCGGCGACGTCGATCCCGCGCAGCCGGGCGAGCGCGAGGCCCACTGCCAGCTCCGCGGTGGCCGCGGCGTGGGCGCCGGCGCCGGTGGCGATCCGGATGCGGCCCTCGAAATCCGCGACGGGGTCATAGCCCGTGCTCTGCATCTGGATGAGCTTGAGGTGCGCCAGGCCCTCGAGCGCGGACACCGCCTCGCCTGCCCCCATGTAGGGCATGACGACCGCGTCGATGTCGTCCGGGTCCGGCGCGCTGCCACCCGCGGATTCGCCGCCGCCCACCGATTCGCCGCCGCTGGTACCGCCGCCGGTCTCGTTGCCCGGCCCGCGGCGGCCCTCGGGCGACCAGACGATGAGGTCGAGGCCTGCGCGGTCGTCCGCGGGGACCTCGGCTTGGACCGCGTCGCGCAGCGCCGCGGTGGGGAAGGCGATCGTGTGGATGTCGAGCGTCGTCATGGCCCCAGTCTGGCAGACCCGGCCGCGGTCGCGCAGAGACGCGAGCCCGGCCGCGCAGAGGCGCGGCCGCGACGACTCGTAGCCGCGCCCCGGCCTCGGCGCCGAGTGCCAGCGCGGGCGTGACCCCGCCTACAGGCCAGGGGCGCGGCGCTCGAGCGCCGCGGGCCGTGGCCCGGCGGGCCCGGGCCCCTGGCCCGGCGGGCCCGGGCGGCTCAGCCCATGTTGAGCAGCTGCTCGAATGGCGTGACCTGCGCCGGGTCGAACTCGTCGGGGCGGCGGTGGGGCTCCGCCACCTCGGCGTCGGTGCCCGGAGCCGCGGCGGCGCGGTCGGGTCCGCCCACGCCGGTGCGGATCGAGCACACGAGGCCCATGAGCTCGGCCGCGCCGGCCTCGGCCCGCGCGTTCGGCGAGCCGGCGCCGCCCCCAGCGCCCCAGTCCTCGGTCGCCGCGTAGACGGTGGTGGGCAGCACGATGCCCTTGAGGTAGGCGATGACCGGGCGCACCTGGGAGTCCAGCACGAGCGAGTGGCGGGCGGTGCCGCCGGTGGCGGCGAGCAGGACGGGCTTGCCCTGCAGGCCGCCCTCCGGGAAGAGCTGCCAGAACAGCGTGAAGATGCCCACGGGCGCGGCGTTGTAGACCGGGGTGATCGCCACGACGGCGTCCGCGGACTCGATCTCGGCGAACGCCTCCTCGAGGCGGGGCGTGGGCATGCCCGTCAGCGTCATGTCGACGAGGTCGTGGGCGAGGTCGCGCAGGCTCACGGTGCTCACCTGCGCCTCGGTCCCGGACTCCTCCGCCCGCTTGCGCACGGCGCGCAGGACGCGCTCGCCCAGCGCGGTCGAGGACGAGGACTCGGACATGGATGCGGAGACGGCGACGATCTTCATCGGGACTCCCCCTTCTGCTCGCTGTGCTCTGGGTGCTCGGCCGGGTGGGCGGCGCTGCCCCCACACCCTATGACAGCCCGCGGGGGCGAGGCCGCGCCGGCCTCGCCCCCGCGCGGCTCAGCCCTGGGAGCCGGCGCCGCCGGCCCCATCGGACTTCGTGGCGCCCTCGGACTTCTTGGATTCCTCGGCCTCGCGGCGGGCGCGCTCCTCGCGGTCCTTGAACGCCTGGGAGTCGCGGCCGCCGCCGGGGATCGGGTCCTTGTCGGCCTCGTGGCGCGCGACGAGCCACTCGTGGGTGGGCGCCTCGGGCACCTCGGGCGAGTGCTGGGCGGCGAACTCCTTGCGCAGGGTGGGCAGGACGTCCTCGGCGAGGAGGTCGATCTGCTCGAGCACGGTCTTGAGCGGCAGGCCCGCGTGGTCGACGAGGAAGAGCTGGCGCTGGTAGTCGCCGGCCCATTCGCGGAAGGACAGCGTGCGCTCGATGACCTGCTGCGGCGAGCCCACGGTCAGCGGGGTCTGCTTCGTGAAGTCCTCCATGCTGGGGCCGTGGCCGTAGACGGGCGCGTTGTCGAAGTACGGCCGGAACTCGTTCCAGGCCGCCTGCGAGTCCTTGCGCATGAAGACCTGCCCGCCCAGGCCCACGAACGCCTGGTCGGCGGTGCCGTGGCCGTAGTACTCGTAGCGCTGGCGGTAGAGGTTGACCATGCGCTGCGTGTGGTACGTCGGCCAGAAGATGTTGTTGTGGAAGAAGCCGTCGCCGTAGTAGGCGGCCTGCTCGGCGATCTCGGGACTGCGGATGGACCCGTGCCACACGAACGGCGGGACGCCGTCGAGCGGGCGCGGGGTGGCGGTGAACCCCTGCAGCGGGGTGCGGAACTTGCCCTCCCAGTCGAGGTCCTCCTCGCGCCACAGCCGGTGGAGCAGGTTGTAGTGCTCGATGGCCAGCGGCAGGCCCTGCCGGATGTCCTTGCCGAACCACGGGTAGACGGGGCCGGTGTTGCCGCGGCCCAGCATGAGGTCCATCCGCCCATCGGCCAGGTGCTGGAGGTAGGAGTAGTCCTCGGCCAGGCGCACGGGGTCGTTCGTCGTGATGAGGGTGGTGGCCGTGCTCAGCTCGATGCGCTGCGTCTGCGCGGCGATGTTGGCCAGCAGGACCGGCGGGTTGGCCGGGGCCGCGAACGGCGGATTGTGGTGCTCGCCGGTGGCGAAGACGTCGAGGCCCACCTCTTCGGCCTTCTTGGCAATCTCGACCGTCGCCTTGATGCGCTCGTGCTCCGTGGGCACGGTGCCGGTCACGGGGTCCGGGGTGACGTCCCCGATGGTGAAGATGCCGAATTCCATGGCCACTCCTTAGTTTAACTTTTAACTAACTTGTGGGGGTGCAACGCGGGGCCTGGGACGCTTATTCCGACACCGGGCCCGCGCGGGGAGAGCGCACGCGCACCGGACGCACCGACCACGCTGGGGGCACCGACCGCGCCGGGGGCCGCCACGCTCGGCACGCCCGCGCGTGGCCCTGACGGGCCCGCCCCGCGCGCCCCGGACTCACCCGCGCCCGGCCCGGGCACGCCGGGCCCGCGCACCTCGGCGCCGCAGGGCACCTCGCCCCGCGCGCTCGAGCCGGCGGCCGCACACACCGCGCCGCCGTCGAACTCGGCCTCGACACGGCGGATGAGGTTCGCGCTGAGCGCGGGCCGGTCGGCCATGACGAAGTGCCCCGAGCGCGTGATGACCTCGGTGATGACGCGGCACTCGCGGGCCAGCTCGCGGGCCTCGGCGAAGACCTCGCCCACCCAGCGCCGCGAGCGCAGCTGGGTGACGAGCCCGGAGGCCGGGAAGATGCCCAGCACCGCCTGCGGGCGCAGGGGCGCACCGGAGCGCAGCGCTGCGAGCTGGCCGGCGCAGTGCTCGAAGTCGACGATCTCGCGCACGAGGCGCCGGAGGAAGCCGGGCTGCACATACGCCAGCGGCAGCACCCCGTGGCGCGCGTAGATCCCCGCCCAGCGCAGGGCGCCCACGAGGATCGAGCCGGTGTCGAAGAGGAAGCGCGCGCGCGCCAGCAGCCGGCGCTGCACCGTGCGCACCAGCGAGTCCTTCGGCGCCGGCCGACCGGCCACGAACGGCAGCCCCGCCTCGCTGAGGGTGGAGCCGTCGAGGAAGACCCCGCCGCGCAGCCGCTCCGGGTGCAGGCGCAGGGCGGCCTCGACGATGTAGGCGCCCATCGAGTGGCCGAGCGCCAGGGCGGGTTCGCGCACTCCGCACGCGTCGAGCACGCCCACGAGGCGCGCGGCCTCGACGGGCAGGGAAACACGGGTCAGCGCGGCGCCGGCGGCCTCGTGGACCGCCTCGGCGCCGGCGAGGGCGCACTCGGCTTCCTGGGGCGAGGCCTCGCGCCAGCCGGGCCGGGCGAAGACGATGACGCGGTGATCGGCGGCGAGCTCCTCGACCAGCGGCAGCCAGTCCGGGATCGCCGAGCCCACGCCCGCGGAGCAGATCACGACCGGCCCGCTGCCCGCGTCGAGGACGCGGGTGCGGCGGCCCAGCACGCGCAGCCAGCGGATCTTCGCGCGTCCGCCCACGCGCCTCAGCAGGCGCATGTGCAGGGCCCCGCTGCCATGACGGCGGACGACGTCGACTTCATGGCCACACTCTATGCGCACCCGGCGACCGCGCAGGGGCGCGTCCAGCGCCCGCCGCACACCCGCTCAGATCCACAGCGCCGGCTCCACGAGCACGGCCGGGTCCACGGGATCGGCGGGATCCGCCGCCGGCGCGGCGGGCGGGCGCGAGCCGGCAGGCGGGCGCGAACTGTCCTGCGAGCGCGAGCCGGCAGGCGCCTCCCCCGCGGACCCCTCGCCGCGGGTGCCACTCGAGCCGCCCGCACCAGCGGTGCGTCCCGAATCACCGCCCGCGCCGTCAGCACCGCCGGCGCCACCCGGCCCCCGCGCGCCCGCCCGATCGCCACCTGCCTGGGCCGCGCCCGCACCCCTGGCCGGCCGCACCGCGGCGGGGATGCCCACGGCCACGGAATCGGCCGGCACATCGCGCACGACGACGGCGTTGGCGCCCACGGAGGAGTTCGCGCCGATCGTGATGGGGCCGAGCACCTTGGCGCCCGCGCCGATCATCGCGCCGTCGCCCACCGTCGGGTGGCGCTTGACCGCCTGCAGCGATGTGCCGCCCAGCGTGACCTGCTGGTAGAGCATGACGTCATCGCCCACCTCGGCGGTCTCGCCGACGACGATCCCGGAGGCGTGGTCGATGAAGAAGCGCCGCCCGATCTGCGCTCCCGGGTGGATCTCCACGCCGGTGAGCGTGCGCACGGCCTGGGAGAGCAGGCGCGCGGGCACCCGGCCCGCGGGCCGCTGCCAGAGGCGGTGCAGGCCGCGGTGGGCCCAGATGGCGTGGAGGCCGGGGTAGCTGAGGATCGTCACGAGGTCGTTTGTGGCCGCCGGGTCGCGCCGCCGCGCGGTCTCCAGGTCCTCGCGCAGGGCCGCGCGCACACCCGGGCGGGTCAGCCCGTAGGCGGCCGCGCCGGCCGCTGCCGCCGCGGCGGCGAGTCCGAACCGCACGGCCCTCAGTCCATGTACTCGGCGAACAGGGGCGTGGAGAGGTAGCGCTCGCCGAAGTCCGGGAAGACGACGACCACGCGCTTGCCCTGGTTCTCCGGCCGGCTCGCCACCGCCTCGGCGGCGGTGAGCGCGGCGCCCGAGGAGATGCCCACGAGGATGCCCTCCTCCTGCGCGACTCGGCGGGCGGCCTCGTTCGCGGCTTCGTTGTCCACTGCGACGACCTCGTCGTAGACCTCGCGGTTGAGCACGCCCGGCACGAAGTTCGCGCCGATGCCCTGGATGGTGTGCGAGCCGGCGGTGCCCTCGCTCAGCAGCGGGGAGGCGGCGGGCTCGACGGCGACGATGCGCACGCCGGGCACCTTGTCCTTGAGCACCTCGCCCACGCCGGTGAGCGTGCCGCCGGTGCCGATGCCGGCGACGAAGACGTCGACGCGCCCGTCCGTGTCCGCGAGGATCTCCTGGGCGGTGGTGGTGCGGTGGATCTCCGGGTTGGCCGGGTTCTCGAACTGGCGGACGAGGACCGCGTTGTCCTGGCCGCCGATCTCCTCCGCCTTGTCCACCGCGCCCTTCATGCCCTCGGCCTTCGGGGTGAGGACGAGTTCGGCGCCGAAGGCGCGCAGCAGGGCGCGGCGCTCCTTCGACATGGACTCCGGCATCGTCAGCACCACGCGGTAGCCGCGGGCCGCTCCGACCATCGCGAGCGCGATGCCGGTGTTGCCGCTCGTGGCCTCGACGATCGTGCCGCCGGGGCGCAGCTCGCCGGATGCCTCAGCCGCGTCGACCATGGCCACGCCGATCCGGTCCTTCACCGAGTTCGCCGGGTTGTAGTACTCGAGCTTGGCGACGACCTCCGCGCCGGTGCGCTCGCTGGCGGCGCCCAGCTTGACGAGGGGGGTGTGGCCGATGAGCTCGGAGACGTTGTCGTAGATCTTCACGGTGCGGTCCTTTCGCGTGCCTGCAGGGTCGGATCCCGCGCGGAGCGGGAGGGGCGGCCCGCCGGGCCGCTGCGCGCGGCATCGCGGGGGGCGCCGGTGACCAGCCAATGGCTTCAGCTGCTCGGCGCGCCGGGCGCCGCCCGCGCGGCCGCCGACGGGCGGGCAGCGCGGGACGGCGCAAGGCGTCCTATGAGCGGCAACTGAGGCCCCGCGCGGCTTATTCCGCCTCCCCGGACTCTTGCAGGCGGCGCATGGGCGGCCCGGGGCCTCCACTAGACTCAGCGGCTATGGCCATCCACCCCATCGTCGTGTGCGGCGAGCCCGTCCTCCACGCTCCCGCGGCCCCCGTCGAGTCCTTCGACGCGCAGCTGGGCGAGCTCGTCTCGGACATGCGCGAGACGCTCGCGGCCTCCAACGGGGTGGGCTTGGCCGCGCCCCAGATCGGCGTGGGCAGGCGGATCTTCGTCTTCGACGCGGACGACGACGAGGCGGGCGTCCACCGCTCCGGCGTGTTCGTCAACCCGATCCTCGTGGCCACGCGCGTGCCCGAGGGCCGCCCCGACCCCGACGACGACTCCGAGGGGTGCCTGTCCGTGCCGGGCCTCGACTTCCCGCTCAAGCGCGCCCACCGGGTGACCGTCAACGGCCGCGACGAGGCGGGCGAACCCGTCTCGCTTACGGTGGAGGGCTGGTTCGCGCGCATCATGCAGCACGAATTCGACCACCTCCAGGGCACGCTCTACGTCGACCGGCTCGAGGGCAAGTGGGCCAAGCGCTGGAAGAAGGCGAAGGCGGAGCTGGGCTACGGCGAGCCCGGCGAGTCCTGGCTGCCGGGCACGGACCCGGACCCGTTCGGCCACTGAGGGCTCTCACGTCCCCGCGGGGACGCCGTGCCCCATCCCGCGCCCGAGGTGCGGGCCGGGGGACGCTCGACCCGCACCCGGGGCGCGCGTCGCCCGCTCGGCCCCCGCCTCGGGCGCGGGACCGCTCAGAGGCGCCGGTCGATGGCCCGGGTGATCATGTCGAGCGCGACGAGGTTCTGGCCGCCGGCGGGGATGACGAGGTCCGCGCGGCGCTTCGAGGGCTCGACGTAGAGCTCGTGCATGGGCTTCACGGTGGTGAGGTACTTGTGCTCGACGGATTCGAGGGAGCGCCCCCGCTCGATGACGTCGCGGCGGATGCGGCGCAGGATGCGGACGTCCGCGTCGGTGTCGACGAAGAGCCGGATGTCGAACAGCGCGCACAGCGCCTCATCGGCGTAGATGAGGATGCCCTCGACGATGATGACGGGGCGCGGCTCGACACGCACTGTGGCCTCTGAGCGGTTCTGGTCGGCGAAGTCGTAGACCGGCGAGTCCACGGCCCGCCCCTCGCGCAGCCGGGCGAGGTGCTCGATGAGCAGGGCGTCGTCGAACGCCTCGGGCGCGTCGTAGTTGAGCGCCGCGCGCTGCTCGAATGCGAGGTCGTCGCGGCGGGCGTAGTAGTCGTCCTGGCGCAGCAGCACGCAGCGCCCGCGGTAGGCGTCCATGAGGGCCCGCGTGAGCGTGGTCTTGCCGCTGCCGCTGCCGCCGGCCACGCCGATGATGATGGGGGGCTCCACGCCGCGGCTCAGCGCTCGCCCTGGCGCGCGGGGCGCTCGACCTCGGGCGCGGGTCGCTCACCCGCGGACGCGTGGGGCGAAGCGGCACCGCGCACGGGCCGGGTGCCCGCGGCATGGGAGCCGCCCGTCTCCCGCTGGGCGGCTGCGAGCCGGCGGTCGAGGTCGTCGAGCCCGTCGAACTCGCCGGCGGAGGCCTCGAGCTCGCCCAGCAGGCCGCGGATCGCATCGCCGTGCGATTCGGCCTCGATGTTGAGCTCGCGGAAGCGCCAGTCGGCGGACTCGTCGTCCGCGGTGTGCGAGAGCACGTCGAGCACCCGGTCCCCCAGCGCCCGCGAGGCCTCGGTGTGCTCGAGGACCGTGAGCTGGCGGTCGAGGTCCGTGAGCCGCCCGTAGTACTCGTGCATCGCGACGACCCGGCCGGCCATCGAGCCGAACGCCTGCGCGAGCTTCTCGCGGTAGACGTCGATCTGCTTGGCGGTGTGCGGCTCGCGCACCCGCTCGAGCTCCGCGCGCAGCTCGAGCAGCTCGCTCAGCCGCACGCCGATCGAGGCGACCGCGTGGTCGAGGTCCACCCGCGCCACGTGGTCGGCCAGCACCGGGTGGCTCCAGGCGCGGGTGGCGACGATGCGCCGCGCGGTGGCGACGGCCAGCTGGAAGAGGCGCTGCTCGTCCGTGTCCTGGCCGCCGGGCCCCGGGCGCCAACCGAGCAGCGCGGGCGTGATCCACCGGGCGCGGCCGGCGGCCTCGCGATCGCGCCGGCGCAGGCGCTTGGGATCGCGCAGGTACTTGTAGCCCGTCACGCCGGACACCCCTGCGGTCGCCGCGGCGGCCAGGCCGGTGGCGACCGCGCCCACCTCGAAGAGCCCGCCGGAGGCCAGGGACAGCACCGCCGTGGGCAGGCCGAACAGGGCGGTGCCGGTGGCGCCCGCCGCGGTCCAGGAGGTGAACGAGACGTTCGAGCGGATGATGTTGCGGTTCATGAGGCGCGAGGCCATCGCCCCGCGCAGGCTCGGCTGGCCCGCCGTGCCGGCGCCCACCCGGTAGCCGCGGGCGCTCCACGCGCGGAGCACGGAGTCCGGCACGCTGTCGGGGACGAGGATGCGGTAGTCGGGCACGCTCGCCGCGCACTCCCTGCGCCACAGGGATCGCCAGGACCTGCTCATCGCCGCCTCCTCGTCTCCGGCCGGTGCCCGCCGCTGCGGACTGCTGCCAGTGTAGGTCCGCCGGCTGGACCGCCGCTGAGGGCACCACCCCCCTGCCCCGCCGAGGCGCGCAGCAGCACCGCCCACCCCCTTGCCCGATACCCCCTTGGGGTATATGTTCGAGGCATGTCCCACTCCGATCCGCACACCGCCCGCCCGCACGGCCCAGGACACGCCGAAGCACCCGGCGCAGCGCCGGCGTCCGAGGCGCGGCCATCCGGCGCTCAACGACCCGGTGCCGAGGGAAACCGGCACGGCGGCGGCCAGTGCGGCGGTGGTGACCAGCACGGTGGTGGGGCCCAGCACGGCGGCAACCCGACCCACGGGCACGGCGGTGGGGCCGGGGCACCCGGGACCCAGCCCGGTCACCAGCACGACCACGGTCACGACGACCAGCACAGTCGCGGCGACCACCACGGCCACGGGGGCCATCACGACCACGTGGCGATGTTCCGGCGCCTGTTCTGGACCATGCTCGCCCTGGCGGTGCCCGTCGTGGGGTGCAGCCCGATGTTCGCCCAGCTCGTGGGCTATGAGATCCCCGCCGGGCCGCTGGCCTGGGTCTCACCGGTGCTCGGCACCGTCATGTACGCGTGGGGCGGCCGGCCGTTCCTCACCGGCGCCGCCTCCGAACTGCGGGCGCGCCGGCCCGGGATGATGCTGCTCATCGCGCTGGCGATCACCGTGGCGTTCGCATCGTCGTGGGGCGCGGCGCTCGGACTGCTCGACCCGGGCCTGGACTTCTGGTGGGAGCTCGCCCTCCTCATCGTCATCATGCTGCTGGGCCACTGGATCGAGATGCGCTCGCTGGCCCAGACCTCCTCCGCCCTGGACTCCCTCGCCGCGCTGCTGCCCGAGGAGGCCGAGCGCGCGGTGCCCGGCCGGGACGGGGAGACCACCGAGCGCGTCGCGCCCGCAGCCCTGCGCGTGGGCGACACGGTCATCGTCCGGCCGGGGGCGGCCGTGCCCGCCGACGGCGAGGTCGTCGACGGCTCGGCCCACCTCGACGAGTCGATGATCACGGGCGAGTCGCGGCCGGTCGTCCGCTCGGCCGGCGACCGGGTGGTCGCGGGCACCGTCGCACAGGACTCCGGGCTGCGGGTGCGCGTCACCGCCACGGGCGATGACACCGCCCTGGCCGGCATCCAGGGCCTCGTCGCACAGGCCCAGCAGTCGTCCTCGCGCACGCAGGCGCTGGCCGATCGCGCGGCCGGCTGGCTGTTCTGGTTCGCACTCGGCGCCGCGGTCGTCACCGCGCTCGTCTGGGCGCTGGGGCTGGGCCGGCCGGACGAGGCGGTGGTGCGCACGGTCACCGTCCTCGTCATCGCCTGCCCCCACGCGCTGGGTCTGGCGATCCCCCTCGTCATCTCGATCGCCACCGAGCGGGCCGCCCGCGCGGGCGTGCTCATCCGCGACCGGCTGGCGCTCGAGGCGATGCGCACCGTCTCGACGGTCGTGTTCGACAAGACCGGCACGCTCACCCGCGGCGAGCCCGCGGTCACGGACATCGCCACCGCATCCGACGGCGCCTCCCCCGGCGCCGACGAAGTCCTGCGCCTGGCCGCGGCCGCCGAGTCCGACAGCGAGCACCCGCTGGCCCGCGCGATCGTCGCCGCGGCGCAGGAGCGCGGCCTGACGATCCCGCAGTTCTCCGACTTCTCCTCCCGCCCGGCGGTGGGCGTCCAGGCGCGGGTGGACGGCGCGCGCGTGCAGGTGGGCGGGCCCGCCCTGCTCGCGGATGCCGGCGCGCAGCCGCTGACCGCCGCGCACGACTGGTCGGCCGACGGCGCGACGGTCCTCCACGTGCTCGCGAACGGGCGCGTCATCGGCGCCCTCGAGCTCGCCGACGACGTGCGCCCCGAGTCCGCCGAGGCGGTCGCGGCACTCCATCGGGAGGGCATCGGCGTCGTCATGATCACCGGCGACGCGCAGGAGGTGGCGGAGGCCACGGCGCGCGGGCTCGGCATCGACCGGGTCTTCGCCGGCGTGGCCCCGGCGGACAAGGAGAAGCACATCGCGGCCCTCCAGGCCGACGGGCACCGGGTCGCAATGGTGGGCGACGGCGTCAACGACGCCCCCGCCCTGGCGCGCGCGGACGTCGGCATCGCGATCGGCGCCGGCACGGATGTCGCGATCGCCTCGGCCGGGGTCATCCTCGCCTCGTCCGACCCCCGCGCCGTGCTCTCCGTCTTCGAGCTCTCGCGCAGGGCCTACCGCAAGATGGTGGAGAACCTCTGGTGGGCCGCCGGCTACAACCTCATCGCGGTGCCGCTGGCCGCCGGGGTGCTGGCGCCCATCGGCTTCCTCATGCCCATGAGCGCGGGCGCCCTGCTCATGTCCGCCTCGACCGTGGTCGTCGCCGCCAATGCCCAGCTGCTGCGCCGCCTCGACCTCGACCCGGCGGCCGTGACCGCCCGCATCCTCGACGGCAGCTCAGGAGCCTCGCGCGCGAACGGGCCCGGGCACCCCGGCGCCTGAGCCCGCACCACCCGGCCGCACGGCGGCTGCCCCCGGCGCCGCACGCGTGCACGGCGCCGGCCTCCGGCGCACACCGCCGCGGCCCGCCCCCGGTCGTGCCAGAGGCGAGCGGCGGGCGGGGTGCGCTCAGCCGAGCCTGGCGAGGATCAGCTCGCGGGCGCGGCCCGCATCGGCCTGGCCGCGCGTGGCCTTCATGATCGGGCCGATGAGCGCCCCGATCGCCTGCTGCTTGCCGCCGCGGATCTTCTCCACGACGTCGGGGTTGTCCGCGATCGCCTGGTCGACGGCGGCCTCGAGCGCGCCGTCGTCCTGGACGATCTCGAGCCCGCGGGCGGCCATGACCTCGGCGGGGCTGCCCTCGCCCGAGATCGTGCCGTCGAGAACCTGCCGGGCGAGCTTGTCGTTGAGCCTGCCGGCCTCGACGAGGCCCGCGAGCTCGGCGATCTGGGCGGGGCTCACGAGGTCCTCGGGATCCCGCTCGTCCTGCTTGGCGCGGCGGGCGACCTCACCGGTCCACCACTTGCGCGCCGCCGCGGGCGACGCGCCCAGCTTGACCGTCTCCTCGACGGGGTCCAGGAGGCCGGCGTTGATGACGTCGCGCATCTCCAGCTCCGTGATGCCCCATTCTCCGATGAGCCGGCGGCGGCGCGCGGCGGGCAGCTCCGGCAGCGAGGCGCGGATCTCCTCGACCCACTCGCGGGCCGGCTCGACCGGCACGAGGTCCGGCTCCGGGAAGTACCGGTAGTCGTCCGCATCGGACTTCACGCGCCCGGACGAGGTCTCGCCGGTGTCCTCGTGGAAGTGGCGGGTCTCCTGGAGGATCGACTCGCCGGCGGCGAGCAGCGTGGCCTGGCGGGCGATCTCGAAGCGCACGGCCCGCTCGATCGAGCGGAACGAGTTGACGTTCTTCGTCTCCGTGCGCGTGCCCAACGGGGCGTCCGGCGAGTCGCGCAGCGAGACGTTGATGTCGGCGCGCACATTGCCCTGCTCCATCTTCGCCTCGGAGACGCCGAGGGCCTTGAAGATGTCGCGCAGGGTGCGCACATAGGCGGCTGCCACCTCGGGCGCTCGCCTGCCCGTGCCCTCGATGGGGTGGGTGACGATCTCCACGAGCGGCACGCCGGCGCGGTTGTAGTCGACGAGGGAGTGGTCCGCGCCGTGGATGCGCCCGCCGGCGCCGCCCACGTGCGTGTTCTTGCCCGCGTCCTCCTCCATGTGCGCCCGCTCGATCGGCACGTGCACGAGCTGGCCGTCCTCGAGTTCGACGTCGATGCCGCCGTTCGCGGCGATCGGCTCGTCAAACTGGGAGGTCTGGAAGTTCTTCGGGTTGTCCGGGTAGAAGTAGTTCTTGCGCGCGAACCGGCAGGACTGCGCGATCTCGCAGCCCAGCGCCAGGCCGATCCGGATCGCGTACTCCACGCCCTTCTCGTTGACGACCGGCAGCGCTCCGGGCAGGCCGAGCGAGACGGGCGTGGTGTTCTCGTTCGCGCCGCCGCCGAACGAGTTGGGCGCGGCGTCGAACATCTTCGTGGCGGTGCCGAGCTCCACGTGGACCTCGATGCCCAGGACCGGGTCGTAGCGCTCGATTGCCTCTTCGTACTTCATCTCAGTCCCTCTCGCTCACAGTTCCGGGGCCGAGGCGAGGACCGGGCCCGCGCCCGCGCTCGCCAGGGCGGTTTCCAGGCCGGCGCCCACCTCGTAGAGGCGGGCGTCCTCGCGCGCGGGGGCCAGCAGCTGGAAGCCCACGGGCAGGCCGTCGGCCAGGCCCGCCGGCAGGCTCATCCCGGGGATGCCGGCGAGGTTCGCCGGGATCGTCGCGATGTCGCCCAGGTAGAGGGCCATCGGATCGTCGGCGGACTCGGCGCCGAACTCGTAGGCCGTCGTGGGCGCGGTGGGCGAGACGAGCGCATCGGCGGCCTCGAAGGCGCGCGCGAAGTCCCGCTGGACGAGCGTGCGGACCTTCTGCGCGGAGCCGTAGTAGGCGTCGTAGTAGCCGGCCGACAGCGCGTAGGTGCCCAGGATGATGCGGCGCTTGACCTCCGCGCCGAAGCCCGCGGCGCGCGTGGCGGCCATGACCGTCTCGGCCGTGACGGTCCCGGACTCGGGCTCGGCGCGCAGGCCGTAGCGCATCCCGTCGTAGCGGGCCAGGTTCGAGGACACCTCTGAGGGCATGATGAGGTAGTAGGCGTCGAGCGCGTAGGACAGCGCCGGCAGGTCCACCTCGACGATCTCGGCGCCCTGCGCCTCGGCGGCGTCCAGTGCGGCCCGGAAGGCCGCGAGGACGCCGGGCTCCCAGCCCTCGCCCTGGAGCTGCTTGATGACGCCCAGCCGCTTGCCCGCCAGGCCCGCCGCCGCGCCGGCCCGCGCGGCGGCGGTGAAGTCCGGCACCGCCTCGGGCAGGGAGGTGGAGTCGAAGCGGTCGTGGCCGGCGAGCACGCCGTGCAGCGCCGCCGCATCGGCCACCGTGCGGGCCACCGGGCCCACCTGGTCCATGGACGAGGTCATCGCGATGACGCCGTAGCGGGACACGGAGCCGTACGTGGGCTTGACGCCCACGGTGCCGGTGAAGGCGGCGGGCTGGCGCACCGAGCCGCCGGTGTCCGTGCCCACGGACAGGGGCGCCTCGTAGGCGGCGACGGAGGCCGCCGCACCGCCAGACGAGCCGCCGGGCACGCGGGCGGGATCCCACGGGTTGAGCGTGCGGCCGAACGCCGAGTGCTCAGTCGTGGAGCCCATCGCGAACTCGTCGAGGTTCGTCTTGCCCAGCAGCGGCATGTGCGCGGCCTGGGTCTTCCGGTAGACGGTCGCGTCGTAGGGCGGCACGAAGTCGGCGAGCATCCTCGACCCGGCCGTCGTGGGGATGCCCGAGGTGGAGATGAGGTCCTTGTGCGTGACGGGCACGCCGGCCAGCGGGGGGAGCTCCTCGCCGGCGGCGCGGCGGCGGTCGACGTCCGCGGCGGTGGCGAGCGCGGTGTCGGCCGTGACGGTGATGAAGGCGTTGAGGCGCTCGTCGACCGCGGCGATGCGGTCGAGGTGGGCGCGGGTGACCTCCGTCGAGGAGTAGTCGCCGGCGGCCATCCCCTGGGCCAGGTCGAGCGCGCTCAGGCGGGTGAGGTCGGCCATCGTCACTCCTCCCCGAGGATCTGCGGGACGAGGAACTTACCCTCGTCGTCCGCGGGGGCGTTCGACAGCGCCTGCTCGGCGGTGAGCGTCTCGCCCACGGTGTCGGGGCGCATGACGTTGCGCAGCGCGATCGGGTGGCTCGTGGCCGGCACGTCGTCCGTGGCGACCTCCGCCACTCGCGCGACGTTGCCGAGGATGTGGTTGAGGTCCCCGGCCAGCGCCGCGAGCTCCTCGTCGTCCATGGCGATCCTGGCGAGCTGGGCCAGGTGGGCCACTTCTTCGGATGTGATCGCGGATTGCTCCGGCATCGTCACCCCTTCAGGTGGATGGGCTGTGGTTCTCGCTGTGCGGCGGGCCGCCGCGCTTCGCCGTCTACCTTAATCGAGGCCCGCGGGCCCGGTGCGCGGAGTGCGCCGGGCGGGGTCGGGAGCACCGAGTGCGGCGGTCGCCCTGGGCTCGGGCGAGTGGACGGGAGCAGGGCCGTCATCGCGGTCAGCGGGCGGCGGGGCCCACGCCGCGGCTCATGCGCTCTCGGGGAACGTGCGCTCACCGGAGATGTAGCCGGCGAGGTCGGCCGCGACGCGCTCGGCATCGGCGCGGGCCATCTCACCGCCGTCCGCGGCCGCGAGCAGCTCCGCGCGCACCGCCTGCACGCGCGAGCGCTCCGATTCGCCCGCCTGAGGCGCGGCGGCCGCGGGCGCGGCGGCCGTGGGCTCCTGGCGGGCGCCCCCGCCGTGGAACGTGGCCTCCAGCAGTGCCCGAGGCGCGGGCGGGGCCGGCGCCTGCGCGGCGGCGATGCTCGTGAGGGCGGCCGAGAGGCCCAGCGTGCTGAGGAGGACGAAGCGGGTGGTGCGGTTCATGCGTCCCACTGTCCCAGCCGCGGCTGAGTGCGGTGGGGTGCGCGCCTGTGCCCCGGCTGAGGGCGGCCCCGCGTGCCCCGTGACGGCGCGGGAGGCGGCCCGGTGCAGCGGATTCGGGCGCTCAGCCCTCCGGCGTGTCGCCCGTTGGGTCGGCCACCGTCTCGTCCGCACCGTCGTCCGCGGCGGCATCCGCGGCATCGCCCGCCGTCTCGTCCCCGCCGGCGTCGGGCCCCTCGGCCAGCAGCCGCGCGAAGCCGTCGGCGTCGAGGATCGGCACGCCCAGCTCCTCGGCCTTGGCGAGCTTCGAGCCCGCCGCGTCGCCGGCCACCACGTAGTCCGTCTTGTTCGACACGGAACCGGCCGCCTTGCCGCCGGCTGCGACGATCGCCTCCTTGATGCCGTCGCGGGTGTAGCCGGGCACGGAGCCCGTCGCGACGATCGTCAGCCCGGCCAGGGTCTGCGGCGCCCCGGACTCCTCCGGCGCCGCATCGGCCATCTGCACGCCGGAGGCCGCCCAGCCGTCCACGAGGGCCGCGTGCCAGTCGACGGCGAACCAGTCGACGACGCTGTCGGCGATCGTCGGCCCCACTCCCTCGGTCTCCGCGAGCTCCTCCCGGCTGGCCGCGCGCAGGCCGTCCATCGTGTAGAAGCGGGCGGCGAGCGCGCGGGCGGCCGTGGGCCCCACATGGCGGATGGAGAGCGCCACGAGCACCCGCCACAGCGGCTGGCCCTTCGCTCGCTCCAGCTCGTCGATGAGAACCTCGGTGGTCTTGCCCGGCTGGGAGCCGCGCTGCTCGCGCCACTGCCCGGCGGACTTGTAGAAGCCGTACTTCGGCCGCGACCAGAACGCCGGCGCCAGGCGCCAGTCGCCGGTGGGCTCGCCGTCGCGGCGCTCGGGCTGGAAGACGAGGACGTCGCGCAGGTCGTCTGCGGTGAGGTCGAAGAGGTTGGCCCCGGTCGTGACGACGGGGGCCTGGGGGCCGGGCAGCAGGGGGTCGGCGGGGTCTGTGACCCGCAGCAGCGGCACCCCGTCGGTGCCCTCGGCCACCGCGCCGTTCTTGACGACGCAGAACTGCTCGAGCTGCGCATCGGCCGCCGAGCGCAGCGGCAGGTAGAGGGCGTGGCCCGCGCCCAGCCCGGCCAGCGCCTCGGGCCGGCGGCGGTCCGGGTCGGTGAGCGCGATGGCCGACTCCTCCCCCAGGGACTCGATGTCGAAGGCGCCGCGGGAGGCGGCGTGCTCGATGCGCCCGGTGACCTGGGCGGGGCAGGAGAGCGCATTGGGGCAGCGCAGGTCCTTGTCGCCCTCCTTCTGCTCGGCCAGCGGGGTGCCGCAGGCCGGGCAGTCGGCGGGCATGTGCCACTCGCGCTGCGTGCCGTCGCGGTCTGCGACGACCGGGCCGAGCACCTCGGGGATGACGTCGCCGGCCTTGCGCAGCACGACGGTGTCGCCGATGAGCAAGCCCTTGCGCGCGACCTCGTGGGCGTTGTGGAGGGTCGCGCGGTCCACGGTGGAGCCGGCCACGCGCACCGGCTCCATGATGGCGTAGGGGGTGGCCCGGCCCGTGCGGCCGATGTGGACGCCGATGTCGAGCAGCTTCGTCGTCACCTCCTCCGGCGGGTACTTGTAGGCACAGGCCCAGCGCGGGGCGCGCGAGGTGTAGCCCAGCTCCCCTGGACCGCGATGTCGTCGACCTTGACGACGATCCCGTCGATCTCGTGGAGGACATCGTGGCGGTGCTCGCCGTAGTAGGCGATGTAGTCGTTGACGTCGCGCTGGGTGCGGCACTCGCGGAAGTACTCGCTGATCGGCATCCCCCAGGAGCGCAGCAGCTCGTAGACCTCGGACTGCAGCGCGGGCTCCGGGTGGGATTCGTCGGCCGGGACCCAGGCCGCCACCCCGTGGACGAGCATGTGCAGGGGCCGCTGCGCGGTCACGCGCGGGTCCTTCTGGCGCAGTGAGCCGGCGGCGGCGTTGCGGGGATTGGCGAACGGCGCCTTGCCCTGCTCGACGAGGCCCGCGTTGAGCTCGCCGAACGCCTCGACCGGGAAGAAGACCTCGCCGCGGATCTCCACCTGCTCCGGCGGGTGCTCGGTGTCCAACCGGGCGGGGATGTCCGCGATCGTGCGCACGTTGGCGGTGATGTCCTCGCCCGTGTAGCCGTCACCGCGGGTGGCCGCGCGCACCAGCCGGCCCGCGCGGTAGAGCAGGTTGACGGCCAGGCCGTCGATCTTGAGCTCCGAGAGGAAGCGGGTGCCCGCGGGCACCTGCTTGGCCACGCGGGCGAACCAGGCGTCGAGCTCCTCGACGGAGAAGACGTCGTCCAGGGAGTACATCCGCGCGGTGTGGTCGACCGCCTCGAACGTCGAGGTGTCGGCCCGGCCGCCCACCCGCTGGGTGGGCGAATCGGCGCTCGCGAGCTCCGGGTAGGCCTCCTCGAGTCCGCGCAGGCGCTCCATGAGCGCGTCGAACTGCGCATCGGAGACCGTGGGCGCGTCGGCAACGTAGTAAGCCTCGCGGTGGGCGTCGATCTGGGCGGCCAGCTCGTGGGCGAGCCGCTGGCGGGCCGCGGGGTCGCCGAGGTCGGCGCCGGGCCCGCTCGCATCCTCCGGGGTGGGCTCGGGGTGCGCCGGCTCGGCGGGGTCGGGCACGGGGGTCTTGCTCGTCATGCGTCCTCCTCGAGTGCGGCGGCGATGCGGGCGGCCAGGCGCAGACGGGTGCGCGCTCCCGCGGGCGCGGCATCCGCCGGCAGCAGCGGCGGGTCGTCCACCGGCAGCTCCCAGCCGGTGAGGACGCCCAGTGCGGCCGCGGCGGCCGCGGGCATGCCGAGGGCCGTCCAGGGCCGGCGCACGGCGTCGACCCAGCGGGTGACCTCACCGGGCTCGGCGCCCGCGTCGGCGGGCAGGCGCAGCCAGACCTCGGTACCGGAGTCCGCTGCCTCCGCCAGCCGCTCCCAGTGCGCGCGCCCTGCCGGGGAGTCCGCCGGCAGCGGCACGGCGATGGCGCCGGCACCGGCATCGGCGAGGAGGTCTTCGCGGCGCAGGCGCGCGCCGCGCACCTCGACGCTGCCCAGCCGTGGCAGGGCGATGATCGTGTCCTCGCCGGTGCGGCGGAGGAACGAGCGCAACCCGCCCACGACCGCGGCCTCCGGCACGGCCGGCAGGGTGCGCAGCCCGGAGACGGTGGGCACCCTCCCGGCCAGCACGGCGTCAAGGGCGGTCTCGAGCAGGCGCACGCGCGGGGCCTGGCCGAGCGCCCGCTGCGCGCGGGCCAGCAGCTGCTCGGCACCGGCCGCGTAGGCCTGGAGCACGTCGCGCACGGCCCCCGGATCGGCCAGGGCGCGGCCGCCGCCGGGCAGGCTGAGCGCGCTCAGCAGGGTCCACGGGCCGGGCAGGCTGAGCAGCGCGCGGCCCTCGAAGCCCGCGCCGTACTCCTCGGCGGCCTCGAGCGCGCGCGCCGTGCGGGAGCGCTCGCGGCGCAGATCGCGCCCGGCCCCCGCGGCCAGGCGCCAGCCGTAGGAGTCGCGGTCGACGGGCAGGCCGTCGAGCAGGGCGGCGGCGCAGCCGACGGCGTCCACGGCCCACCGGGTCTCGCCCACGGCCGGAGCGGCGAGCAGCGGCAGCGGGGGCAGGCCCTCGCCGAGCTCCGCGAAGGACGCGGCCGCGGCCTCGCGGGCATCGGTGCCGGGCCAGGGCCCCAGGCCCGCCGCGCGCAGGGCGCTCACCGGCCCCGCCCCCGCAGCACGACCGGCGGCACATCGGGGGTCTCGAAGCCCATGACGCGGCCGTAGAAGGACAGCTCCGCCTCGAGGGCGGCGGCGATGTTGGCCGGCTGGGTGAAGCCGTGGGACTCGCCGGGGAAGAACAGCGCCGCGTACGGCACGCCCCGCTCGTCCAGGCCTGCGGCCAGCTGCTCGGCCTGACTGCGCGGCACCACCGGATCGACGTCGCCCTGGAAGATCGCGATGGGCGCGCGCACGGTGTCGAGGCGGCCCAGCGGCGAAGCGCCCGCGTATGCCTCCGGGCCGCCGGCCAGGCCCTCCACGTAGCGGGACTCGAAGTCGTGGGTGGAGGCGGCCAGCGTCGTCAGGTCCGCCACCCCGTAGTAGCTGGCGCCCGCCGCGAAGACCGTCGTGTCGGTCAGCGCGCGCAGCACCGTGTAGCCCCCGGCCGAGCCGCCGCGGATGCCCAGCCGGGCGGGATCGGCCGCGCCCTCGGCGACGAGCGCTGTCATGACCGTCACCGCGTCGGCGACGTCCACCTCGCCCCAGCGGCCGCGCAGCCGCTCGCGGTAGGCCCGCCCGTAGCCGGTGGAGCCGCCGTAGTCGACCTCGACGACGCCGATCCCCCGCGAGGTGAAGTAGGCGTGCTCGAGCGAGACCCGCGGGGTGGCCTGCGCGGTGGGGCCACCGTGGATGACGGCGAGGTAGGGCGCGGGCCCGGCGGCCTCCGCGTCGGGGCTGTGGGGCGGGTAGACGATCGCGTGGACGCCGTCGAACTCGCGGACCGCGGGGCGCGGCAGGTAGGCCGCGGGGACGGGCAGCTCCGCGGCCAGGGCGATGGCGAAGAGCCGGCCGCTGGGGATGTCGTAGGCGTAGAGCCCGGTGATCCGGTCCGGCCCGCCGCCCAGCAGCAGCGCGGTGTCACCGGAGACGTCCTCGAGGGCGAACGCGCTGAGCTCGCAGGGCAGTTCGCGCACATCGCCGTCCTCGCGGGCGGCGGGCGAGGCATCGGCCCACAGCAGCCGGGAGGTCCCGCTCCTCGCCTGGGCCAGGATGCGGCTGCCGCCGCGGGCGGGCAGGTACCAACGGGCGTCGAGGCTCCACAGCGGGCCGCCGATCTCGCCCTGGTCCGCCAGCAGGGGCTCGGCCTCGGGCCGCATGGCACCGGGGCGGCCCTGGGCCCGGGCCAGGAAGTCCGGCGCGCTGAGCCGGTAGAGCGTCCAGGTCCCGGTGCGGTCGGCGCTCACGGCGAGCCGGGCGGTGGACAGCCACTGGGGCTGGAGCACGGATTCGCCGGGCTGGCCGAAGACGGCGCAGGGCTCGCCGCCCGGCTCGCACAGGTAGAGCCGCGTCTCGTCCCACGGCATGTCGGGGTGGTCCCAGCCGATGAATGCGAGCAGTGCGCCGTCCGGGGACAGCTGCGGCTGGGCGAGGAAGTGCGGCCCGCGGGCCAGCTCCGCGACGGCGGGCGCTGCGCAGGCCTGTGCGGGCTCGGCGCTGGTGTGCGCTGCGACTGCGGGCGCGCGCGGGTCGATCGCGACGATGGCGCGCTCGATCCCGCCCGGCAGGTGCGCCTCGCGGATCCCCAGCAGGCGGCCGCCCGAGTACGCGAGGCCGCCGTAGCGCACGGCCGCCCCGCTGGCGGGGGTGAGCGGCTCCGGGTCCGCCCCGGTGCGGGCGGTGTCGAGGCGGTAGAGGCGCTGGTCGGCGCCGTTGACGAAGACGAGCAGGCCCGCGTCGTCAAGCGCCCAGGCCCCGCCGCCGTACTCGTGGACGCGGCTGCGGGCGCTGAACCCGGCCGGCAGCAGCTGGCGGGCCTCGCCGGGGCGGGCGACGGCGGTGGTGAAGACTCCGATCCGGCCGCCCTCGGCGGGGATCCGCTGGGCGTAGCAGATCCGCTCGGCCGCGAACCGGGCGTCGCTGACGGGCGCCTCGGCGCCGGCGACGAGGGCAGCAGTGAGCGGCGAGCGCCAGGCGCCGGGGGCAGCGCTCACGCGGGCGTGCCTTCCGCCGGGCCGGGGGCGCCCGGCTCCACGGCCGCACCGTCGGCGGCGGGCGCACCGTCGGAGAT
>NZ_WWEQ01000029.1 GCF_009857845.1 Brevibacterium rongguiense
TACAGTTCCGAGACCGAACGCCGAGGTGAACTTCCTGGTTGGTTGCATGTCTACAATCACCACAGGGTTCACTCCGCGATCGGAGCCCCGCCCATCAGCAGACTCAACAACCTGCCTGGACATCACAGCTAGTCCCCGGCCCCGAGCGGTCGGCAAACTCACCGCGCTCCACTCGCCCGCGCAGATGCTCCCAGCACGCCTCGAGCCTGCGGACCCACCACGCGGTGCGCACGGGGCCCGCATCCAGCTCGGCCAGCAGCTTCGCGTCCGGTTCGACTCGGCCCACCGGCAGCTCGCCGCCCACCGCGCGCAGCGGCGGCTGGGCGACGTCGCGCTCGAACAGTGCGCTCGTGCCCAGGCCTGCGGCAACCGGGGGCAGGCTCGCGGCCAGCGCGGCCCCAGCGGCCAGACCCACGGACGTCTCGAGCGCCGAGGACACCGTGGCGGGCAGGCCTGCCTGCTCCACGATGGACAGCGCGCGGTGCACCCCGCCCAGCGGCTGCGCCTTGACGATGATGTGATCGGCCGCGCCCAGCCTGGCGACGGTGAGCGGGTCCTCGGCCTTGCGGATCGATTCGTCGGCGGCGATCCGCAGCCCCAGGCGCTCCGCCTGCGCCCAGGCGCGCAGGTCGGCGAGCTCGCGGACGTCCATGACCGGCTGCTCGATGTAGTCGCACGCCTCGGCGAAACCCGGCAGCCGCGCGAAGCGGGCGAGCGCGGTGCGGGCCTGTGCGGGCCCGTAGCGGCCGTTGGCATCGAGGCGCACCCGCATGCCGGGGGCGGCCGCGCGCACCGCGGCGATGCGGGCGAGGTCCTCCTCGAGGCCCGCGCCGCCCGCATCGTCGGCACCGCCCGCCGCGCCCGTGTCGGCGATCTTGATCTTCACGCACTGCGCCCCGTCGTAGCGGGCGAGCACCTCCGCCACCCGCTCTGCCGGGACCGCCGGCAGGGTGGCGTTGACGGCCACCGCGGGGCGCCTCGGCGGCGGGAACGGGCTCGTGGCCGCCTCGATGGCCGCGGCCAGCCAGGTGGAGGCCTCCGGCACGGCGTACTCGGCGAACGGGGAGAACTCCGCCCAGCCGGCGGGCCCGCGCAGCAGCAGCGCCTCGCGCACGGTGATGCCGCGGAACCGGGCGACCATGGGCAGGGAGACGGCGCACATCCGGTCGAAGAGGTCGGCGGGCTCACCGGCGAGCACCTGCGCCAGCCCACCGCCGAGGCGCTCCTCGGGCCGGCGCTCCCCGGGCCGGGACTGCCCCGGCCCGGGGGCCCGAGGTTCGCGCCCCGCGGCCTGGCCGGTCTCGGACTGGCGCACACCGGCCCGGGTCGCCTCGGGTCCACGATCCGCGGTCGTGTGCGCGCCGGGCGCGGGGGCCCGCGCTGGAAGCGGTGGAAGCGGTGCGGTGCCGCCGGTGTCGTCGCGCATGCCCCCAGCGTAGGCGGCGCCCGGCCGGGCCGGGCACTATCCTTGGAACCCTATGAGCCCAACCGATTCCGCCCCAGCGCCCGTGTCCCAGACCTTCGACCCCGCGAAGTGGCGCGAGGTGCCCGGCTTCGACTTCACGGACATCACCTACCACCGCGCCATCGATGCCCAGGGGGCCGACGTGGGCTGCGTGCGCATCGCGTTCGACCGGCCCGAGGTGCGCAACGCGTTCCGCCCGCACACGGTGGACGAGCTCTACCGCGCCCTCGACCACGCCCGCCAGACCCCCACCGTGGGCGCGGTCCTGCTGACGGGCAACGGCCCCTCCCCCCGGGACGGCGGCTGGGCGTTCTGCTCCGGCGGCGATCAGCGCATCCGCGGGCGCTCGGGCTACCAGTACGCGGACGGCGAGACCGCGGAGTCGGTCGATCCCGCGCGCGCCGGCCGGCTGCACATCCTGGAGGTCCAGCGCCTCATCCGCACGATGCCCAAGATCGTCATCGCGGTCGTCCCGGGCTGGGCGGCCGGCGGCGGGCACAGCCTGCACGTCGTGTGCGACCTCACGATCGCCAGCCGCGAGCACGCCCGCTTCAAGCAGACGGATGCGGACGTGGGCTCCTACGACGCGGGCTACGGCTCCGCCTACCTGGCCAAGCAGGTGGGCCAGAAGCGGGCGCGGGAGATCTTCTTCCTGGGCCGGGCCTACTCCGCGCAGGAGATGGCGGACATGGGCGCGGTCAACGAGGTCGCCGACCACGCAGAGCTCGAGGACGCCGCGCTCACGATGGCCCACGAGATCCTGGGCAAGTCGCCCAATGCGCAGCGGATGCTGAAGTTCGCGTTCAACCTCGCCGACGACGGCCTCATGGGCCAGCAGGTGTTCGCGGGCGAGGCCACCCGCCTGGGCTACATGACCGACGAGGCCGTCGAGGGCCGCGATGCCTTCCTGGGCAAGCGGGAGCCCGACTGGTCGCCGTTCCCGTGGTACTACTGACCCCGCGGTACCGCTGAGCGGCCGGCACCACTGGGCCGCTGGGGCTCCTGAACCGCCGGCTCCGCCGATCACCCCACCCCGAGCGAGGACCGCCCTGCACACTCCCGTCGAACTCTCCGAGCTGCTGCGCCGCGCCATGGCCGGCCGGCACACCGTCGTCCTGCCCGCGCGCAGCGGGGAGAGTGCCTCCGTCGTCGAACCGAGCGCGTTCGACCCCGCCGGCACGGGGCGCGGCGCGCCTGCCCTCGTCGTCCACACCTCGGGCTCCACGGGGGCGCCCAAGGGTGTGGCGCTGAGCGCGGACGCCCTGCGCGCCTCGGCGGAGGCGACGGCGTCATACCTGGGCGGGCACGGCCGCTGGTACCTGGCCCTGCCGCCCAACCACATCGCCGGCGCGCAGGTGCTGCTGCGCTCGCAGCTGGCGGGCACGACCCCGTTCGTGGCGCAGGGCCGCTTCAGCGCGCAGGGCTTCGCGCAGGAGGTGCGCGACCTCCGCACGGCCGCGCTCCACTCGGCCGCCGAGCCGCTCTACACCTCCCTCGTGCCCACGCAGCTCGTGCGGATCATGCGCGATCCGGCCGCCGTGCGCGCCGCGGCGGCTTTCGACGCGATCCTGCTGGGCGGAGCCGCGCTGTCCCCAGCGCTGCTGGCCCGCGCCGCGGATGCCGGGCTGCGCATCGTGCGCACCTACGGCATGAGCGAGACCGGCGGCGGGTGCGTCTACGACGGCGTGCCGTTCGACGGCGTGCGCGTGGCCATCACCGCTCACTCGCGCATCGAGCTGGCGGGCCCGGTGCTCGCCGATGGCTACATCGCCCACGATCCGAGCGCCGGAACCCTGCGGGCGCTGCCGGACGAGGGCACGGGCTTCTCCGGTGCGGGCACTGCATGCGCCTTCCTCACGAGCGACCTGGGCCGCCTGGCGGGGGGCGTGCTCAGCGTGCTCGGCCGGGCCGACGACGTCATCATCACCGGCGGTGAGAACGTCTCGCCGCTCGCCGTCGAGCACGCCCTGCTCGCGCTGCTGGAACCGCACGGGGTCGCCGAGGTGCTCGTCACCTCGGTGCCCGACGAGGAGTGGGGCGAGCGCTTGGTCGCGCTCGTCACGGCCGAGGCGGGTGAGTTCTCCGCGGCCCGGGGCGCGGACCCGCAGCGCCAGGCCGGGCGCGTGCGCGAGCTGGCGGCGAAGACGCTGCTGCAGAACGGCGGGCCGAGCGCACCGCGCAGCGCGCCGCCCGCGGCCGCGGCCGTCCCCGCCGCCGAGCGGCCCGCTCTCGCACCCCATGAGCGCCCCATGGCGGTCATCGCCGTGGGGGCCCTGCCGACCACCGGCATCGGCAAGCCCGACCGACGGGCCGCCCGAGCGCTCGCGGCCCGCAGGCTCTCCGGCTCCGGGGGCAGCGTGGGCGCCCGCTGAGCGAACCGGACGAACTCGCAGCCCATCGGCGCGCCGAGTACGATGGGGTGGCCGATCGTGCGTTCGATATGAGCGCGGGCCGGCACGGCAGCGCACCGCCCGGGGCACCTCGGGCGCGGATGGCGCACACACACGGATGAGCGAAAGGGCGGCGAGCGCGCATGGCGACAGCGGCGCAGTGGATCGAGGGCGCGCGGCTGCGCACCCTCCCCCTGGCCATCGCCCCGGTTCTCATCGGCACCGGCGCGGCGCTGGGCAGCATCGGCGGCCTGTCCTCGCTCATCATCGGCTCCGTCGACGACGGCCAGCCCCACGGCGTGCACCTGCCCTCGCTCTTCCTCCGGGCGCTCCTCGCCCTGGTCGTCTCACTGGGGCTGCAGATCGGCTCGAACTACGCCAACGACTACTCCGATGGCATCCGCGGGACCGATGACGAGCGCGTGGGGCCGCTGCGCCTGACCGCCACCGGTGCCGCCCCGCCGCATGCCGTCAAGCGCGCCGCATTCGCAAGCTTCGCGGTGGCCGGGCTGGCCGGCGTGCTGCTGACCATCGTGTCGCACTCGTGGTGGCTCATCCCCGTGGGCGTCCTCGCGGTGCTCGCGGCCTGGTACTACACGGGCGGCAAGCACCCCTATGGCTACATCGCGCTGGGCGAGGTGTTCGTCTTCGTCTTCTTCGGCCTCGTCGCGACACTGGGCAGCGCGTACTCCATGGTCCACCGGCTCTCCCCGTCCGCCTGGGCGGGCGCGGTGGCGATCGGGCTGTTCGCCTGCGCCGTGCTCATGGTCAACAACCTGCGCGACATCCCCTCGGACTCGCAGGTGGGCAAGACCACGCTCGCGGTGCTCCTGGGCGACGACCGCTCCCGCGCTGTCTACGCCCTCCTCGTCTTCGCGCCCTACGTGCTGCTCATCGTCCCGATCCTCACCGGCCAGCCCGCCGCGCTGCTCGCGGTGCTCTCCCTGGTGCTCATCGTCTCCCCGCTCAAGACGGTGCTGGGCAATGCGGAGGGCACGGCGCTCATCCCCACGATCAAGCACACGGGGCTCGCCGCGCTCACGTACTCGGCGCTGCTGGCACTCGGCCTCTCGCTCTGACGGCCGCCCGCCGGGCCTGCCGCTGCGGCGGGGCGGTTGGCGCGGGGGCTCGGCGCCGGGTAGCGGTCAGCGCGGCACGGGGTGCCGGGCGCGGCGCCTCCGCGGGGTGGCGGGCGCGCGGCTGAAAGGTCATTCCTGTGCGGTCCCCTGCCCCACCCGGTGCCGAACGGTCAATCCTGTTCGCTCTGGCGCACCGGAACCGTACGAAACCGACCGCTCACCGGCCCGCAGATCGCTGCGTGCCGCAGTGGCGGTGATGCAGCAGCGGGGCGCGCGCCGGTCAGGGCTCGGCGCGGTGGTCCGAGGCGGGCGGAGCCTCCGCTGTGTCCGGCTCGGCGGCGTCTGCTGGCTCCTCGGGCTGAGCGGCGTCGAGGGCCTCATCCTCGGCGGACTCATCGGCGCCGCGGCGGCGCGGGCCCGTAGCGGCTGCGCGCAGCTGGTCGTCGACGGTTCGCTCACCCTCACGCTGGGCGTTCGCTTGCTCGGCGTCCACTTGCCGTGCGTCGGCAGGACGGGCGTCGGCCGGGTGAGCACCGGGCGAGCTGGCCGCGGAGGCCTTTGCCAGCCGGCGGCGCTTGGCCATCGCATCCGTGGCCCGGCGTCGCAGGCCGGCCAGCAGGAGATAGCTGAGCATGGCGGCAATGAGCACGGCCGCCACGAGCGAGAAGACGGACGGGCCGAGTGCCCACACGACGACGACGAGCGTGACGGCGAGCAGGCCCAGGCGGGCGAGGGAGTACAGGACGAATTCGCGCATGACGGCCACGATTCTAGTCGCGGCGGCTGAGCGCCCGCCCCACGTGGACCGCGCGCCGCGTGCACTATCCTGGGCGGCATGTCTCGCATCCTCATCGCCGTTGTCGTGCTCTACGCGGCGATCGCCATCTACAGCGTCTTCGACTGCGCGCTGCGCGAGCGGGACCTCATCAAGATCATGCCGAAGGCCGCGTGGCTGGCCGTCATCGTGTTCGTGCCCGTCATCGGCATCGTGCTGTGGTACCTGTTCGGCCGCACGAGCTTTCCCCAGCGCCGCCCGTCAGGTCCCGCGGCCCCGGACGACGACCCGGAATACCTCGATCGCATCGCACAGAGCGTCCGCGACGAGCAGGATCGCCGCCGGCGGATGCGCGAGCGCGGCGAAGATCCGGACGCCTGAGCGCCCGCCCACCAGCCGCGCTGCTCAGCGGCTGCTGCCGCATTCCCCGAGCGAGTGAGCCCAGCCAACGTAGCCGGACCGTGTTGCATCCCCGGGGTGCGTCAGCACAGCCGCCACAGCCGGGCCGTGTTGCCTGGACCGAGCGCGCCACCTCAGCCGGCGCACCCGCCCTGCCACCACCCTGCCAGAGCAGCACCGCCCCACCAGAACAGCACCGCGCCACCCGAACCCAGGCGCTCAGCCGTTCGGCGGCGAAGCAGCCCGCCTTTCAACCGCTCAGCTGCTCAGCCCCGAGTACGCGTGCAGGCCGTTGAAGAAGACGTTGACGATCGTGAAGTTGAAGATCACGCAGAGGAAGCCCACGAGGTTGAGCACCGCGACCTTCGTGGGGCTCCAGCCGCGCGTGGCCCGCGAGTGCAGGTACGCCGCGTAGACGACCCACACGACGAAGGTCCAGATCTCCTTCGAGTCCCAGCCCCAGTAGCGGCCCCAGGCCACCTCGGCCCAGATGGCCCCGGCGATGAGCGTGAACGTCCACGTGATGAAGCCCACCGCGGCGATCCGGTAAGAGGCCTTCTCGATGTCGTCGCTGGCGGGCAGCCGGTCCATGAAGCGCAGGATGCGCGGCGACTTCGCCTCGCGCCAGGCGCGCAGCATCTGGAACACCGCGAGCGCCGCGGACACGGAGAGCAGCGCGGTGGAGAGGATCGCGATCGGCACGTGGATGTAGATCCAGTAGTTCTGCAGGGCGGGGACGAGCTGCGCGGCCGGCGTGTAGAACACCGTGATGCTCAGGCCCAGCGCCAGGAGCACGGCCCCGGTGACGAATGTGCCCAGGTAGCGCACGTCCTTGACGCGGACCGTGACGAGGTAGACGATGCACGCGATTGCCGAGGCCGTCATCGCGTATTCCATCATGTTGCCCCACGGCACGCGCATGACGGACAGGCAGCGCGTGACGATGGCGGCGATGTGCAGGAGCAGCGCCAGCACGGTCAGGGCGGTGCCCACGCGGGCCAGGCGGCGGATCCCGCCCGAGGCGCCGCGCTCCGGTGCGCCCGCGCCCGGCCCGTCCGCACCCGCACCCGCGCTGGGGCCATCCGCGTCCGCGGCCTCGGCCGGCTCGCTCGAGCCCGCTCGCGCCTGGCCGCCGTCAGCGTCCGCCTCGTCCTCCGCGTCGAGCACGGCCACCTGCTCGTGGCGCGAGGTCCGGTGCACGGAGCTCTTCGCCGAGGCGCGCCCCGCGCGGCCCTGCGCGCGCGACCCGGCGCGCGAGCGGGCCCCGGCCCGCGCCTCGGCCGCGGTGCGGCGGGCAGCGGCGTCAGCGGTGCGCTGGCGGCCGAAGAGGTCGAACGCGTACACGAGGAACGCGATCGCGTAGACGGCCATGGCCGAGTACACGAGCAGGTTCGACCAGGCGGCCAGGGTGACGTTGACGTCCATGTACTCGGTTCCTCTGCAGCAGCATTTTCCGGGGAGCGCGGCTGAGCGACTCCTCAGTCCCGCAAGTCTACGGCAAGGTCCGCGGCCGCCGCCTGGACGCGGGGGTCCTCACCGCGGGCCAGCGCGGCCACCTCGACCCGGCCGTCCTTCACGCGCACCCACATGCGCCGGCGCGGCACGAACAGGGACAGGCCCAGGCCGGCCACGAGCAGCACGGAGAAGACGAGCATGAAGCCCTGCGTGGGGTCGTGGCGGACGTCGAGCGAGACGTACTTGTCGATCCGGTCGAGGGTGATGGAGCCCAGCCCATCGGGCAGCTGGGCGGTCTTGCCGGGGCTCATCTCGAGGCGCAGCGGCTGCCCGTCGGCGCCGGCGATGGGCTCCATCTCCGAGGTGTCGAGTTCGTAGACGGACTGCGCCTGCCCGGAGTCGAGGCCCAGATTGCCCTTGTAGGCGGTCATGACGAGGTAGGGCCGCTCAAGGCCGGCGAACGTGGAGATGAGCTCGTCGTCCTGGTTCAGCCCGGCGGTGGGCAGCAGTACCGCGCCGAAGCCCAGCTGCTCCTTGCCTGCGTCGGGGACCTTGATGACGCCGCGCGAGGTGTAGTTGCCGTCCTCGGGGAGGAAGACGACCGGCCCCGAGAACGTCACCTGCCCCTTCGCGTTGCGGGTCGTGACGACCGGCGCGTAGCCGTTGCCGGTGAGGTAGACGCGCGTGCCGTTGATGCGGATGGGCTCGTTGACGCGCAGCTCGTGCTGGGTGGAGGCCCCGTTCGAGGTCTCCGTGACCTTGGCGAGGAAGCTGCGCGGCTGGCCGAACTGGCTGCCCTGGGCCTGGGTGTCGAAGGTGGCGTCGAACGAGTCCAGCCTGAGCCGGAAGTCCGGCATCCGGTCCGAGTCGTAGTACGAGCCCGGTTCGAAGGAGTCGTAGGAGACGAGCGAGTTGGTGAACGTGTCGCCCTCGACGAGGACGCGCTGGCCCGAGTAGCCGAAGAGGGAGCCCGCGGCCATCGTGATGACGAGGGCGAGCAGGGAGATGTGGAAGACGAGGTTGCCGGTCTCGCGCAGGTAGCCGCGCTCGGCGGCCACGTGGTCCTCGGCCAGGGCCGTGCGGTAGCCGGCCCTCTTCAGCCGCTTCTGGGCCTGAAGCAGCAGCGCCTGGGGCGCCTGGCCCTCCGGCAGCGCGAACTCCTCGTAGCCGGGCATCCTGCCCAGCCTGCGCGGCGCCTTGGGCGGCTTGGCGCGCATCGCCTTCCAGTGCTGCGCGGAGCGGGGCACCACGCAGCCCACCAGGGAGATCATGAGGAGGATGTAGACGGCGGAGAACCAGAACGAGGAGTAGACGTCGAAGAGCTGGAGCCGGTCGAGGACCTGGCCGAGCTGCCCGTTGTCCTGGATGTAGGTCGTCACCCGGCCCGGGTCCTGGATGCGCTGGGGCAGGAGCGAGCCGGGAATGGCCGCGAGCGCCAGGATGAGCAGCAGGATGAGGGCCGCGCGCATGGTCGTCAGCTGCCGCCAGGCCCAGCGGGCCATGCCCAGCACGCCGAGGTTGGCCGGAGCCGCCGTCCGCGAGGCGCCCCCGCGCCTGTCGGCCAGGCTGCCCCGGGGTGCCCGGCCGGCCTGCGCCGCCTCCTCGGCGGGTTCGCTCCCGGCCGCTGCTCCGTTCCTGCGCTTCGCCACCTGCTCGAGCTGCTCCTCTTGCGTCGTGGGCCGCTGCTCGCCAGCTGCGGGCCGTTCCCTGCTCGGTGCGGGCCCGCCCGCGTCATCGTGCGCGGGCCGGCCTGCGTGATCGTGCTCGGCCACTCAGATCACCGTCTCGAATCCGCCCACGGCGTTCTGCACGCCGCTCATCCACGCCGTCCACAGCCCGCTGATGAGGACGAGGCCCACCGCCACGAGCATCGCGCCGCCGGCCAGCTGGATCCCGCGCTGGTGCTCGCGCACCCAGCGCAGGCGGCCCATGCCCTTGTGCACGAGCACCGCGACGATGAGGAAGGGCACGCCCAGGCCCAGGCAGTAGGCGAACGTGAGCAGCGCTCCGCGGGCACTCGACCCCTCCGCTCCGAAGCCGGTGGACAGAGCGAGCACGGCGGCGAGCGTGGGGCCGATGCACGGCGCCCAGCCGAGTGCGAACGTCGCGCCCAGCAGCGGCGCGCCCCAGAGCCCCGCGCGGGGGCGCGCATGCACTCGCCGCTCCCGCTGCAGGCCGCGCAGCCCGCCCATGAAGACGATGCCCGCGATGACGACGAACACGCCCATGATGCGGATCGCGATGTCCGTCCAATTGCCCAGCAGCGCCCCCAGCGAGGAGAACACGGTGCCCAGGCAGACGAAGACGACGGCGAAGCCCAGCACGAAGAGGCTGACGCCCAGCACCACCGTCGAGGTCCTGCGGTCCTTCGCGTGCGCCCCGGTCAGCCCGGTCACGTAACCCACGTAGCCGGGCACGAGCGGCAGCACGCACGGGGAGAGGAACGAGACGAGCCCGGCCAGCGCGGAGACGCCGAGCGCCGCGAGGAGCGGCCCGCTCAGCGCGGTCTGCGCGAACGTGTGTCCGAGTCCGCCTGCGAGCACGCCGGTCAGCCCTGCAGCGCGTCGTCGATGACGCCGGTCAGCGTCGAGGACTCCACGCGGCCCACGATGCGCGCGGCCGCCCGGCCCTGGGCATCGAGCACGACGGTGGACGGGGTGGCCTGCGGCGGCAGGATCGCCGACAGCAGGGAGACCATCCGGCCGTCCGCGTCGAGCATGACGGGGTACTTGATGGCGAACGTGTCGATGAACGCCTGGGCGGCGGCCTTCTGGTCCCGGACATTGACGCCCAGGAACTCCGCGCGCCCCTTGTACTTCTGGGCCACCTTCACGAGCTCGGGGGCCTCGCGGCGGCACGGCGGGCACGCGGCGTACCAGAGGTTGATGACGACGGCGCGGGGGCGCCACTGCTTGAGGTCGGCCCGCTTGCCGTCGAGCAGGGTGAAGGCGAGGTCGAGGGGCTCCTTGCGCTCACCGGGCGCGATCTGCGTGACGACGCCGTCGCCGGAAACGTAGCCCTGCCCCGAGCCCGCCTGCTTGGCCAGCTGGTCGTTGTCCGTGCTGCAGCCGCTCAGGCCCAGCAGGCCCGCACCGGCCCCCAGCGCGCCGAGCGCACCCAGCGCGCCGCGGCGGTCCATCATGCCCCCACCCCCGCCCGGGCGGGCTGGAGGTCTGCGCACACGTCCCGGTAGTCCACGCCCACCAGTGTGCCCCCGTCGTATGTGAGGGTCGTGACAGAGCCCAGCGCGCACTCGCGGGCGCGGGGATCGTGCCACAGGCGCCGGCCCTCGGCGAAGCGGCGGGCCATCCAGATGGGCAGCTGGTGGGACACGATGATCCCGTCCGCGGACTCCAGGCCCTCGGCGGCCGCGGCATCCTCGAGGCGCCGGCGCAGGCTCGCGATGGCCGCGGTCATCCGCAGCGCCTGCGCGCGGTAGGCCTCGCCCCACGAGGGGCGCAGCGGGTTGTAGACCATCGCCAGCCTCGCCGGCTCGAGCAGCGTGCGGCGGTCGACCCGCATTCCCTCGAAGCCGTTGCCGGCCTCGATGACGCGCTCGTCGACGACGGGCTCGAGGTCCAGCGCGGCGGCGGTGGGCGCGATCGTCTCCGCGGTGCGCTGCAGCGGGGAGCGCACGAGCCCGCGGATCGCAGCGCCGCCCGTCTCCTGGGCCGCCGCGTAGTGCTCGCCGAGGCGCTGGGCCATGCGGCCGCCGCGCTCGGAGAGGCCGTAGCCGGGCAGTCGGCCGTAGAGGATTCCCTCGGGGTTGTCGACCTCCCCGTGGCGGGTGAGGTGGACGCGGGTGCGGGTCATGCGCCGGCCCCCGTTCGGGTCCCGGCGGCGGCCGCGGCCGCGCGGGCCGCCTGCGGCAGCGCGGCGATGATCCGGTCGATGACCTCCGGGGTGTGGGCCAGGGAGAGGAACCACACCTCGAACGCGCTGGGCGGCAGGTGGACGCCCTGGTCGAGCATCGCGGTGAAGAACGCGGCGTAGGCGGCGGTGTCCTGGCTGCGCGCGTCCTCGTAGTCGCGGACCTCGCGGTCGGTGAAGAAGACGGAGAACATCGAGTTCGCGCTCTGGATCGTGTGCGCCACGCCCTCGCGCTCGAGCGCCTCGGCGATGGCCGGGCGCAGCGCGTCTGCGGCGGTTTCGAGGTGGGAGTAGACGTCGAGCTCCGTGGTCAGGCGCAGCGTCTCGAGGCCCGCCGCGGTGGCAACGGGATTGCCCGCCAGCGTGCCCGCCTGGTAGACCGGCCCGGCCGGCGCCAGGTGGCCCATGACCTCGGCCCTGCCGCCGAACGCGGCCGCCGGGAAGCCGCCGCCCATGACCTTGCCGAACGTGAAGAGGTCGGCGGGGCCGTCGGGATAGCCCTCGCGCTCGGACTCCCAGCCGTACCAGCCGGCCGGGCCCACGCGGAAGCCGGTCATGACCTCGTCGGAGATCATGAGCGCACCATGGGCCCGGGTCAGGCGCCGGATGAGCTGGGTGAAGCCCTCGCGCGGCGGCACGATGCCCATGTTGCCGGGGCACGCCTCCGTGATGACGCAGGCGATCGAGTCGCCGTGCTCGGCGAACGCCTCCTCGAGGGCCTGGGCGTCGTTGTAGGGCAGCACGATTGTGTCCGCGGCGTCGGCGCCGGTCACGCCGGGCGTATCCGGCAGCGCGAACGTCGCCAGGCCGGAGCCGGCCGCCACGAGCAGCGAGTCGACGTGGCCGTGGTAGCAGCCGGCGAACTTCACGACGCGCGAGCGGCCGGTGCAGCCGCGGGCCAGGCGGATGGCCGACATCGTCGCCTCCGTGCCGGAGGACACGAGGCGCACCTCGTCCACGGGCTCGATGCGCTCGACGATGGCCTCGGCCAGCCGCACCTCGTTCTCACTCGGGGTGCCGAACGAGAAGCCCCGCGCGGCCGCCTCCTGGACGGCGGCGAGGACCTGGGGGTGGGCGTGGCCCAGGATCATGGGGCCCCAGGAGCCGATGAGGTCGACGTATTCGCGGCCGTCGGCATCGGTGAGCAGGGCGCCCTGCGCGCGCTCGATGAACCGCGGCGTGCCGCCCACCGCGCCGAACGCGCGCACGGGCGAGTTCACACCGCCGGGGATGACCCGCTGGGCGCGGGCGAACAGCTCCCGGGACCGGGCGGTGGGGTCGGCCTGGGCGGCCGAGCCGGCGGCGTGCGGTGCGGTGTCCTGGGGTGCGGTGTCCTGGGGCATGTGTCTCCTTTCGCGGGGCTCAGCGCTGCCCGCGCATGTGCTTCGCCACGGCGCCCATGGCGCGGGCGAGCGCCTGGGTGTCCTCGGCGTCGATGAGGTCGATGAGGTTCTCGCGCACGTCCTCGACGTGGTAGGGGGCGGCGGCCTTGAGCAGCTCCCAGCCGGCCTCGGTCATGGAGCACAGCACACCGCGCCCGTCCTCCGCGGTGGCCGTGCGCTCGAGGAGGCCGCGGCGCTCCATCCGGCCGACCACATGGGTCAGCCGGGAGCGCGACATCACTGTGCCGTTGGCGAGCTCCGCCATCCGCATCGAGTGGTCGGGGCGCTCGGAGAGGCGCACGAGGACCTCGTACTCCCCCATCCCGATCCCGAAGCGGGTGCGCAGCCCGCGTTCGAGCTCCGCGCTCAGCAGCGAGAAGCCCTCGAGCAGGCTGCGCCACGCGCGCTGCTGCCCGTCGTCGAGCCAGCGCGGCTCGCTCACGCCGTCTCCCGCAGCCACCCGGCCGCCTCGGTCGCCCAGTAGGTGAGCACGGCGTCCGCGCCGGCGCGCTTGAAGCCCATGAGCGACTCGAGGATCGCAGCGCGGCGGTCGATCGCGCCGGCCCGGGCGGCGAACTCGATCATCGCGTACTCCCCGGAGATCTGGTAGGACCACACCGGGACGGGGCTGGCCGCTGCGACCTCTGCGAGCACGTCAAGGTAGGGCATGCCCGGTTTGACCATGACGATGTCGGCGCCCTCGGCGAGGTCGAGCTCGAGCTCGCGCAGCGCCTCGCGGCCGTTGGCCGGATCCTGCTGGTAGGTGCGCCGGTCGCCCGTCAGCTGCGAGTCGACAGCCTCCCGGAAGGGCCCGTAGAAGGCGGAGGAGTACTTCGCCGTGTAGTCCATGACGACGGTGTCGAGGAGTCCCGCCTCGTCGAGGCCCGTGCGCACGGCGGCCACCTGGCCGTCCATCATGCCCGACAGGCCCAGCACCTGCGCCCCGGCGCGCGCCTGGGCGAGCGCCATGGACACGTAGCGGTCCAGGGTGGCGTCGTTGTCGACGCCGCCGTCGGCTGCGAGCACGCCGCAGTGGCCGTGCGAGGTGAATTCGTCGAGGCACAGGTCGGCCATGACGACGAGGCGCTCGCCCACGGCGTCCCGCACGGCCGCGATGGCCCGGTTGAGGATGCCGCCCGGGTCATCGGCGGCCGAGCCGGTCGCATCGCGGTGGGCCGGGATCCCGAAGAGCATGACGCCGCCCACCCCGGCATCGGCGGCGCGCTGCGCGGCGGCAACGAGCGAGTCGAGGCTGTGCTGGCTCACGCCGGGCATCGTCGCGAGTTCGACGGGGGCCTCGAGGCCCTCCTTGACGAACATGGGCTCGATGAGCTCGGCGGGGCTCAGGCGGTGCTCCGCGACGAGGCGGCGCAGGGCGGGGGTGCGGCGGAGGCGGCGGGGGCGGATGGCTCCCGGAGCCAGCGAGTAGTCGGGCATGTCAGCTCCTCCTGGAACGGCTGCGCCTCTTCTGCGAGGGGCGCAGCGGGGCGAGACCCGCGGCGAGGTCTTCGTCGCGCATCCGCCGGGCGTCGGCGACGAGGGCATCGATGAGGGCGCCCACGTTCGCCTCGGGTGCGGTCACGTCCACGCGCAGGCCGTGGTCGCGCGCGGTCTGCGCCGTGGCCGGGCCGATGCACGCGACGACCGTGGTGGGGTGCGGCTTGCCCGCGATCCCCACGAGGTTGCGCACGGTCGACGACGAGGTGAAGAGCACCGCGTCAAACTCGCCGCCCTTGATGGCGTCGCGCACCGGAGCGGGCGGCGGGGCCGCACGCACCGTACGGTACGCCGTCACGTCGTCGACCTGCCAGCCGCGCTCGGTGAGGCCCGTCACAAGCACCTCGGTGGCGATGTCGGCGCGCGGCAGGAGGACGCGGTTGAAGCCGCCCTCGTCGTCGAACTCGGGCCAGATCGCGGCGAGCCCGCGGGCGGACTGCTCGGCGGTGGGCACGAGGTCGGGGTCGATGCCCCACTCGCCCAGCGCCTCGGCGGTCTTGCCACCCACGGCCGCCACCTTGACGCCGGCCAGGCTGCGGGTGTCGAGGCCCAGGTTCGCCAGCCGCATGCGCACGGCGCGCACGGCGTTGACGGAGGTGAAGCCCACCCACTGGTAGTCGCCGTCGACGAGCGCCCGGATCGCCTTGTCCATCTGCTGCGGGGTGCGCGGGGGCTGGATCGCGATCGTCGGCACGACGGTGCCCACGGCGCCGAACTCGGCGAGCACCTCGGAGGTGTCCGCGCCCTGCTCCTTGGTGCGCGGGATGAGCACCTGCCAGCCGAACAGCGGGCGCGATTCGAACCAGGACAGCTCGGAGCGGGCGGCGATGCCCTGGCCCAGGAGCACGGTGAGGTGCTCGTCGGCGATCTCCTCGGCGATCCGGTCCGGGGCAGCGCCCAGCGCCGTCTCGATGGTGAGCTGGCTGATCGTGGAGACGTTGGCCGCGATGAGCGCGGGAGTCTGCGGGTCCCAGCCGTCGGCGAGCAGCGCGCGGATGCCGGCGGTCATCTCCTGGGGCGAGCCCATGAGCACGTGGCCCGTGTTGCGGTGCTTGGAGACGTCGACGTGGCTCTGCTCGCCGGCCTCGACGAAGCGCACCGAGCGCACCCGGTTCGTCGTCAGGGGCGTGCCCGTGTAGGCGGAGACGGCGGCGCTGAGCCCGATGCCGGGCACGATCTCGAACGGCACGTCGCCGCGGTGGACGGCGGCGGCCTCATCGGTCGTCGTGGAGAACAGCACGCCGTCGTAGGGCACGAGCCGCACGACGACGCCCTCCTCCTGGGCCAGCGTCGCGAGCCGGCGCCCGCGGGTGGTCGCCGAGGTGCCGAGCTCCGCGGCGTCGATGCGCCGGGCCGCCGTCGGCAGGTAGGCGTCGAGGATGTCGTCGTGGATGCGCTCGTCGTGGACGACGACGCCGGCGGCCGCGAGCAGGTCCGCGCCGCGCATCGTCATGAGCCCCGGGTCGCCGGGTCCGGCGCCGAGGAAGTACACGTGGGGGCTCTCGCGCAGCGGCGCCTGGGCATGCGCGGGGTCGCCCGCGGCGGGCGCGCCCTCCACCCGGGTCCCGGGATCCGCGGGGGCGGTGTCCTTCGTCTCGTCGCTCATCGGCTCACGCCCCTCGCAGTCTCCACATGGGTTCGGGGCGCGTTGGCCCCCGGCGCCGAGGTGCCGGGCACCTCGCCGAGTGCGCCGAGCAGCTCGTCGGCGCTGAGGTAGCCCAGCTCGCGGGCGCTGCGCCGGTTGTCCGCGGCGGCCCCGGCATCGGCGCTGCCCACGCTGGCGGCGAGGCGGGCGAACCGGCTGACCTGCTGGAGGCGGCCCTCGTCGTCGGCCATGACCGCCGTGAGGGTGAGCGCCTCGCCGTCGAGCTCGGCGAGCGCGCCGATGGGCGCCGAGCAGCCCGCCTCGGCGCGCGAGAGCACGGCGCGCTCGCTGAGCACGCACAGGGCGGCGGCCTCGTCGTGGAGGCCGGCCAGCGCCTCGCGCAGCTCGGCGTCCGTCGCGGCGATGTCCGCGTCCGCGGCGCGGCACTCCACGGCCAGGGCGCCCTGTCCGGGCGCGGGCAGCATGACGGAGGTGGCGAGCACATCGGTGACCTCGCTCAGCCGCCCGAGCCTGCGCACCCCGGCCGCGGCGAGGACGACGCCGTCCAGCCGGCCCTCGGTGACGTGGCGGATGCGGGTGTCGACGTTGCCGCGCACGCCGCGCACCTCGATGTCCGGGCGCGCCGCGCGCAGCTGGGCCGCGCGGCGCGGTGAGCCGGTGCCCACCACGGAGCCGGCGGGCAGCTCGGCCAGGGTCAGCCCGTCGCGGGCGATAAGGACGTCGGAGGGGTCGACGCGCGGGGGCACGGCGGCCAGGTCGATGCCCGCGGCCGGGGCCGTCGGCAGGTCCTTGAGCGAGTGCACGGCGATGTCGACCTTGCCCGTGAGCAGAGCCGTGCGCACGGCGGAGACGAACACGCCGGTGCCGCCCAGCGCGGCGAGCGGGGTCATGTTGATGTCGCCCTCGGTGACGACCTCGCAGATCTCGACCCGCCAGCCCGTCTGGGCGGCGAGCTGCTGGGCCAGGGCCGTGGACTGGGCGCGGGCGAGCTGGGACCGGCGCGTGCCGAGCTTGACCGTGCGGCCCGTGTAGTGGGCGGGCTCGACGACGTCGAGGGTGTGGTCGGCCACGGGGGTCAGGCCGTCGGCGGCGACCGGTGACCGCTCGGCCCCACCGGGGCGCCGCGGGGCTGCGCTCGGGCCGCTGCGGGCCATCGGGGCGGCGCCGGGCCGCTGGAGGTCGGAGATCGTGTCCGCGCGCACGGCGGGCGCCGAGGACAGGTCGAACAGCGTCGTCAGCGCGGCGGCGTAGTCGACGCCCGAGTCCTCGGCGGAGAGCTCCTTGACCCGCACCGTGGGCGTGTGGATGATCTTGTCCGCGGTGCGCCGCAGGCTCTTGCGGATCTCCTTGAGCACCGCCGCGTCGGCGCGCTCGCCCAGCTTGTTGGCCACGCGCTCGAACTCGGCCTCGACGGCGGCCGCCGCCTGCTCGCGCAGCGCCGCGACGGTGGGGCTGATCCGGTTGGCAGCGCGGCGCTGGGCGTCGGCGTCCATGGCCTCGCGGATGAGTCCGCGCACCTCGGCGATGACCGCGATGACGTCGGACCCGGCCTCCTGGCTGGCGTCGGCGAACATCCGCGAGAGGTCCTCGAGGCCCAGCAGACGGATGTGCGGCAGGTCCGCGACATCGGGGGCGATGTCGTGGGGCAGGGCCAGGTCGACGAGGAACGTGTTCTGCCGCGGCTTGGCCTTGGCCTGCAGGGCCGCGATGACGCGGTCGCGGTCGAGGACCGTGCCGCGCGCGCCCGTGACGGAGATGACGACGTCGGCGGCCGCCACCTCGGCGATGAGGGACTGCTCGTCGAACTCGACGGCGCGCCCGCCCACGGAGTCGGCCAGCCGCTGCGCCTTGACGAGCGTGCGGTTGAGGATGGTGATCGAGGCGGTGCCGGCGCGCGCGAGGGTCGCGGCGGCCAGGCCGGACATGGCTCCGGCGCCGATGATGAGCGCATTGGCCTGCGCGATCGGCCCCACGTGGTGGGCCGCGGCGGTCAGGGCGGCGTCGAGCAGCGATTGGGAGACGCTGTCGAGGGAGGTTTCGGCGTGGGCGCGCTTGCCCAGCTCGAGGGCGGCCTCGAGGGCGCGGGTCAGCGGACCGGACAGGGCGCCGGCCTCCCGCGCGGCCGTGTAGGCCCGGCGCAGCTGGCCGAGGATCTGCGCTTCGCCCAGCGCCATCGAGTCCAGGCCCGCGGCGACGGTGAAGAGGTGCTCCTGCGCGCGGTCGTCGAAGTAGACGGTGAGGTACTGGGCGAGTTCGCGCCAGTCCAGGCCGGTGGCGGTGACGAGCGCGCTGCCCATGTCCGCGAGGCCGCCGTGGAACGAGGTGACATCGGCGATGAGCTCGACCCGGTTGCAGGTGGCGAGCGCGGCGCCGCCGCTGACGTACTCCCCGGCGAGCATCCCCGCGCGCAGGGCCGCGATCCCCTCGCGGTCGAGCGCGATGGCGTCGAGCACGGACATCGGGGCGGAACGGTGGTTGATCCCCAGAACGAGCAGGGTCATGGTGTCATCTCCTGGGACCCGGGGTCCGGGTGCCGTTGCGGTGCTGTGCCGGACGGCGCCGGCGCGGCGGAGGGAGCGTCCGGCGCCCCGTCGCGGGGGGCGGGGCCGGGCGCGGGTGCTGCGGGGGCGGCGCCCGCGGGTTCAGCGCTCGCGGGATCGGCGCTTGTGGGGTCAGGGGCTGCGGCGGGGGCGTAGAAGCCCAGCAGCTGCATCTCCGAGGCCAGGTCGATCGAGCGCACGTGGACGTGCTCCGGGGAGCTCACGAGCACGGGTGCGAAGTTGAGCAGGCCGCGCACCCCTGCGGCGGCGCAGGCGTCCGCGGTGGCCTGGGCGGCCTCGGCGGGCACGGCGAGGACGGCGAGGTCGATGCCGGTCCGGGCGATGACGGCCGCCAGGTCGTCGGGGTGGCGCACCGTGAGCTCGCCCATCGCCGTGCCGATCTTGGCGGGGTCGTCGTCGAACACCGCGGCGATCTCGAAGCCGGCGGGCAGGAAGCCCGGGTAGTGGGCGAGCGCGGTGCCCAGGCGCCCCACGCCGACGATCGCGACGGCCCGGCGGGAGTCCACGTCGAGGAACCCGCGGATCGCGCGGGTGAGCGCGGTGGCGTCGTAGCCGACGCCGCGGCGGCCCACGGCGGAGACCTGGGAGAGGTCGCGGCGCAGGATCGCGGCGCCCACCTGGCACTTGCCGGCCAGCTCCTCGCTGGACACGGTCGTGCGGCCCTCGGCCACGAGCTCCTCGAGCGCGTGGAGGTAGGCGGGCAGGCGGGAGACGACCGGGGCGGGGACCTCGGGCACGGCGGGGCCGGGCCGCAGCTGTGTTGCGCTGTCCACCGATCTCACTCCTGTCCTCCGTGCGGGCCCGCCGGCGGCGGGTCCGCGGCCGCCCGGCTGCGCGCCGGGCGGGATCGCACCCGCCGCAGCGGGTGCGCATGCGGGTACTGCCCGCTGCGGGTGCCGAGCGCTGCGCGGGCCCAGCGGGGGGCTCGGTGCCCAGCGGCGCAGCGCCGCAGCGCTGGAGCGCCTCAGCACCTCAGTCGTTCAGCGCCTCGGTCCTCCAGCACCTCAGTCGTCCAGCCCCTCGGCCGTTCAGCGCCCAGTGCTGTGGTGGCCGGCGCCTCAGTGCCCGGCGGTGCCGGGCGGCCCGGGCTGGTCCGGGGCTCCCCGTGCCGCCATCGCGCGGTCGAGCGCGGCGGCCAGGCGCCCCTGGTCGACCCGGTGGAAGCTGTGCTGGCGCCCGCCGATGAGCACGACCGGCACCTCCCAGTCGTAGCGGGCGAGCAGGTCGGGGTCCGCATCGACGTCGCGCACCGCGACGGACAGGCCGCGCGCAGCCGCCTCCTGGGCGACGATCGGCGCGGCCTCCGCGCACAGGTGGCAGCCCTCGCGGGTGATGAGGGTCAGCTCGAGGCTCATGCGCACTCCACGGCGCTGCGGACCGGGCCGAGCGCGTGCCGGACGCGGGCACGCCCACGACAGCACGAAACCCCGCCGCCGGTGCGACGGGGGTCGGACACTGCGGCCCTGCGCGCCTTACTTCTTATTGCGGCGCTGGTGACGGGTCTTGCGCAGAAGCTTGCGGTGCTTCTTCTTGGCCATGCGCTTGCGGCGCTTCTTGATGACTGAACCCACAGTGATTCCTTTGCGTCGGAAACTCCCGCGAACACGGGGCTCACGGGCTGAACGTAACCGCTCTATGGTATCGGCCGCGCGGCCTTTTCCCAAACGAGCGGCGGGAGAGATGGGCGACAGGCGGGCGCCGGCGGCTCAGTCGTAGTACGCGTCGAGCCCGAAGAAGGGGAAGATGTTCTTGCGCGTGCTCATCACCGTGCGGTCCAGGTCGGATTCGGGATCGTAGCCGCGCGACCACGGCGCGAAGTCCGCATCGGAGCCGTCGGTCATGCGCACGGGTGCGTCGCGGTCGGTGAGCGCGAGGACGTAGTCGCGCCAGCGCTGGGGCACCTCCGCGGCGGGCTCGATATCGCGGCCCGCGGCGATCGCGACGAGCTGGACCCAGGCGCGCGGGACGACGTCGATGAGCGCATAGCCCCCGCCGCCCACGGCCAGCCACTTGCCGTCGGTGAGCTCCTCGGCGAGTCCGCGGACCCACGTGGCGGCCACGCGCATCGCGTCGACGCTGACCCGCAGGTGGGTGAGGGGGTCGAGGCGGTGGCCGTCGCAGCCGTGCTGGGAGACGATGACCTGCGGATCGAAGCCGCGCAGCACGGGCGGGACCACCGCGTCGACGGCGCGCAGCCAGTCCGCGTCCCCGGTGCGCGGGGGCAGCGAGATGTTGACGGCGCTCGCGGCGGCCTTGAGCCCCCCGATGTCGTTGGCGAAGCCCGTGCCCGGGAACAGGAACCGCCCGTTCTCGTGGGCGGAGACGGTGAGCACGCGCGGATCGTCCCAGAAGAACGACTCCGTGCCATCGCCGTGGTGCGCGTCGAAGTCGATGTAGGCGACCCGCTCGTAGCCCGCGTCGAGGAACTGCTGGACGGCGCCGGCGCAGTCGTTGTACACGCAGAATCCGGCCGCCTTGCCGGGCATCGCGTGGTGCATGCCGCCGGCGAAGCTCACCGCCCGGTCGTAGCGGCCGCCGGCGATCGCGCGCGCGGCCTCGACGCTGGCCTGGAAGATCCGCCCGGAGGCCTCGTGGATCGAGTCGAAGCGCGGCACGTCCTCGGTGCCCACCCCGTAGGCGGCCTGCGTGTGCTCGTCGACCTGGGAGACCCGCCCGGCGTCCTTGACGGCGGCGATGAAGTCCGGCTTGTGCAGCCGGGCGAGCTCCGCCTCGTCCACCTGCGGGATCGCCTCGATCGTGATGTTCGGGGCGTCGAAGAGCCCGAAGTCGGTGGCGAGCTTGGCCGTGAGGTCCAGGCGCAGCGGGTTCATGGGGTGGCTGGGCCCGAAGTTGTACTCGGTCAGCGACTCGTCCCACATGACGAGCACGTCGGTTTCTGCCGCACTCATGCGTCAACTGTAACCCCGGTCACGCCCCGCCCGAGGTGCGGGCGCGCACCCGCCCGCCCGCGCCTCGGGCGCGGAGTTGCGCAGCGTGGGCGGGCGCCGGGGCAGCCCGGGGCGGGCTCCCCCGGGGCAGCGCGGGCTCGCCGTAGGATGTCCGGGTGAGCAGACTGCCCGGGGACCCCATGAGCGAGCGCGTGTTCGCCCCGGGCCGGCGCCTGCGCGACTTCGTCGACAGGGTCGCCGACTCCTCCCCCGCTCGCCTTGCGATGGTCTCGTTCGTGGGCGTCATCGCGGTCTTCGCCGTCCTGCTGTGCCTGCCGATCGCCCACCGCGACCCCGGTGACATCTCAATCGCGAAGTCCGTCTTCACCGCCGTGTCCGCCGTGTGCGTGACCGGGCTGACGCCGGTGGTCACGGAGGAGTACTGGTCGGACTTCGGGGTCGCCGTCATCACGGCTGGCATCCAGGTGGGCGGCCTGGGCATCCTCACCCTGGCCTCCGTGCTCGGCATGGTCGTCTCCCGCAAGCTGGGCGTGCGCCAGCGGCTCATCGCGGCGCAGGCGACGAACACGTTCAAGCTGGGCCAGGTCGGCACGCTGCTGCGCGTGGTCGTCGGCACGATCGTCGTCGCCGAGGCGGTGGTCTTCGCCCTGCTCCTGCCCCGCTTCCTGCTGCGCGGCGAGGAGCTGGGCGATGCGGTCTGGCACTCCGCGTTCTATGCGATCTCCGCGTTCAACAACGCGGGCTTCACGATCCACTCCGGCGGCATGGAGCACTTCGCCAACGATCCGTTGATCCTCATCGTCATCATGCTCGCGGTGTTCGTGGGCTCCCTGGGCTTCCCCGTCATCCTCATGGTCACCTTCCTGTGGCGCCGACCGCGGCGCTGGGACCTGCACACGAAGCTCACGCTGGCGACCTCCGGGATCCTCGTGGCGGTGGGCTTCGCCTTCCTCCTCCTCTTCGAGGCGGGCAATCCGCGCACGCTGGGCGCCCACGGCTTCTGGGACACGAACGTCGAGGCGCTCTTCATGTCCGTGATGACTCGCTCGGGCGGGTTCTCCACGGTGAGCGTGCCGGACATGTCGGCCAGCAGCCATCTGCTTGTCGACGTCCTCATCTTCATCGGCGGCGGCTCCTCGTCCACGGCCGGCGGCATCAAGGTCACGACGCTTGCGATCCTCGTGCTCGCCGCCTGGTCGGAGGCCCGTGGCCTGCGCGATGTCAGCGCCTTCCAGCGGCGCATCGACCCCTCGGTCATCAAGGTGGCGATCTCCGTGACCCTGGCGGGCTTCACGATCGTCATCGTCGGCACGCTCATCATGCTCCAGGTCACCCACCTCAAGCTCGACCTCGTGCTCTTCGAGGTCATCTCCGCGTTCGGCACCTGCGGGCTGTCCTCCGGCGTGACGGAGGCCTCGCCGCCCGCCGGCCTCTACGTCCTCTCCGTCCTCATGTTCCTGGGCCGGCTGGGTACGATTACGCTGGCGGCGGCGGTCTCCCAGCGCGACACCCAGCGGCTGTACCGCTTCCCCGAGGAGCGGCCGATCATCGGTTGAGCACCGCGGCGCACGCCGGGATGCGAATGGCCCTGCGGGGCAGGACGACAGTGCGACCGGCCCTGTGACGATGTCTGAGCCTGTGATGACGAGTGAGAAGGAGAGCGCGTGGCCAAGAAGTCCTCCGAGCGGGAGGCGTCCTCGATCCTCGTGATCGGGCTGGGGCGCTTCGGCTCGGCTACCGCGGAGGGGCTCATGAGTCTGGGCCGCGAGGTCATGGCGATCGAGCGCAGCCCGGAGGTCGTCCAGCAGTGGACGGGCCGCCTCACCCACGTCGTCGAGGCCGATTCGACGAACATCGAGGCGCTGCGCCAGGTGGGCGCCGAGGACTTCACGACCGCCGTCGTGGGCATCGGCACCTCGATCGAGGCGAGCGTGCTCACCACCGCGAACCTCGTGGACCTGGGCATCTCGCAGGTGTGGGCGAAGGCGATCTCGAACGCCCACGGCAAGATCCTGCGCCGGATCGGCGCGGAGCACGTGCTCTTCCCCGAGTCCGAGGCCGGGGCGCGCGTGGCCCACCTCGTGTCCTCGCGGATGCTCGACTACATCGAGTTCGACGAGGGCCACTTCGCGGTCGTGAAGATGCGCCCGCCCAAGGAGGTCCAGGGCTTCACGCTGGGCGAGTCGCGCATCCGGGACACGTACGGGGTCACGGTCGTGGGCGTGAAGAGCCCCGGGCGGGACTTCACGTACGCGGAGCCCAGCACCCGCATCGGCGCCCAGGACGTGCTCATCGTGGCGGGCAATGTGGAGCTGCTGGGCCGCTTCGCCGGCCGCCCGTAGCGCGGGAGCCCAGCGGGCGCTCCTGCGGCAGGCGGGCGCTCAGCCCTGCTGGTTCTCCGCTTCCATCTCCGCGGCGCGATCCCGGGCGGCGGTGGCGGCGCGCGCCACGACCGCCTCGAAGTCGGCGTCGGCGAGCGCGGTGATGGCCGCGTGCGTGGTGCCGCCCTTGCTCGTCACGGCGTTGCGCAGCGCGGCCGGGTCGCCCCCGTCGGCCAGCAGCGCACCGGCGCCCACGGCCGTCTGCACGACCATCCCGCGCGCCGTCTCCTCGTCCAGTCCCAGCTCCACGCCGGCGGCGACGAGCGCCTCGGCGAGGTAGAAGAAGTACGCCACGCCGGAGCCGGAGATGCCCGTCATCGCCCCGATCTGCTCCTCGCTGACCTCGAAGACCTCGCCCGCGCCGGACAGCAGCGCGCTCAGCTGCGCGCGCTGGTCCTCGTCGACGCCCTCCCCGGCCGCCAGCGCGATGACGCCGCGGCCCAGTGCGGAGGGGGTGTTCGGCATGATCCGCACGACCGGGTTGTCCGGGGCGAGCTCCTGGATCTGCGCGGCGGAGAAGCCCGCCGCCATGGACACGATGACGGCGCGGGCCGGCAGCGCGCCCGCGAGGTCGGCGAGCGTCCCGCGCATCATCCACGGCTTGACGCCCAGGAAGACGAAGTCCGCGCCGTCCACGGCCTCGCGGTTGGCATCCGGCTCGGACTCGAGCGAGGTCGCGGGGACGTCGAGGCGCTCGGCGAGCGCGCGCGCGGACTCCTGCGACTTCGTCGTGGCGTGCACCCGGTCGCGGGCGACGTGGTCCTCGCCCGCGGCGAGGATGCCCGCCAGCAGGGCAGCGCCCATGTTTCCGGTGCCCAGGAATGCGATCGTTGGCGTCATGCTGACTGCCGTCCTTTCGGTGGGGAGGTAGTGGGGTGTCGGTGCGGCTGCGCTCAGCGAGCCGAGCGCGAGGCGCCGGCCCGGCCCGCGCCTCGGCCGCGGCACCGGCCCGCTGGGCACACTGCCGCCGTCATCGGGCGGCGGTGAGGCCCAGGTGGCGCCGGGCGAAGGCGAGGGATTCGGCGAGCATCGCATCGCGGGTGGCCTTCTTCGCGACGAGGCGGGTGTTGACCTCGACGACGACGTCGCCGGCCCAGTTGTGCTTGGCGAGGTGCTGGAGGGTCTCCGCGACGGGCATGCGCCCGCGGCCGGGCACCAGGTGCTCGTCCTTGAGGGAGCCGGAGCCGTCGGTGAGGTGAACGACCGCCAGCCGGTCGCGGATCTCGGCCACCGTCTCCAGCGCGTTCATCCCGGCCGTCGCGGCATGGGAGAAGTCGAAGGTCATGGCGTCGTAGTCCTCGTCGAGCGGATTCCAGTCCGGCTGGTAGACGAGGATCTCGCGCACGCCGGCGCGCCACGGGTACATGTTCTCCACCGCCAGCGCGATCCCGGTCTCGGCTGCCATCCGGCGCACCCCGGGCACGAAGTCGCGGGCGTAGTCGCCCTGCCAGCGGAACGGCGGGTGGAGGACCACGGTGCGGGCGCCGGCCCGCGCGGCGAGCTCACAGGTCAGGCGCAGTTTCTCCCAGTGGTCGCGGTGCATGACGCGCGGCATGAGCAGCAGGGTGGGCGCGTGCAGCGACATGACGGGCAGGCCGGTGCGCTGCGACTCCGCGCGCATGAGCTCTGCGTCCTGCGTGCCGCGGTTGTTCGTCACCATGATCTCCACGCCGTCGTAGCCCAGGCGGGCCGCGGTGTCGAAGGTCTCCTCGACCGTCATGGGGGACACGGAGGAGGAGGAGAGTCCGATGCGGATCTCGTGGTCGGAGACGTGGCCGGCGCCGTGCTCGTAGACCGGGTTGGCCGCGAAGTACTCGCGGTGCCGGCGGGAGTTCGCCTTCGCCGAGTTCTTGGCGGTCAGTGCCCTGCGCGCCGGGGTCGGCCGGTCCGTCTCGCTGTCTTCGCTCTTCCCGCTCACGGCGCTTAGTCTACTGGCGCCCGGCCGCGGGCCATGACCCCCTCGGGACCGGTGGCCGTCTGGCGCGCAGGCGGCCAGCGGGTGGACGTGCGGGCCGGCGGGCCCGAGGGCCCGCGGGCGCGGAATGCCCCAGAGGTGGCAGGCGACGCGGGAGCCCGTGCGCCAGGCGGTGCGGCGCCTCAGCTGCGGCCCGCGGCCGCGAGCGTGCGGTGGGCGGCATCGGAGGGCGAGAGCGCCTCCGCGGAGTCGAGGAGGTCGAGCCGCCGGAGGATGATCCCCTCGCGCAGCGCCCACGGGGAGATCCTCATACGCTCGATGCCGAAGATCGCGAATGCGGCCTCGGCGACGATCGCACCGGCGAGCACCTGGCCGGCGCGGGCCTCGGAGACGCCGGGCAGCTGGGCGCGCTCGGCGTTCGTGCGACTGGCCAGGGCGTCGACGATGCCGGGCAGGTCGCGGCGGGAGAGGGTGCGGGGCACGAAGATGCCGTCGGCGCTCGGGGCGGCGCCGGCGATCCGGGCCAGCGAGCGGAAGGTCTTCGAGGAGCCGACGACGTTCTCCGGCGCGCCCACCCGGTTGATGTCGCCGGCGATCCGGCCGATCGTGCGGCGGGCGTGGTGGCGCAGCCGGGCGAGCTGCTCCTCGGAGGGCGCCTCGTCCGGCAGGAAGTCCGCGTGCATCCGGCCCGCGCCCAGCGGCACGGACAGCGAGGCCTCGGGGTACTCGTCGTGTCCGGCCGCGATCTCGAGCGAGCCGCCGCCGATGTCGAGGAGGAGGATGTTGCCGGCCGACCAGCCGAACCAGCGGCGGGCGGCCAGGAACGTGATGCGCGCCTCGTCGTCGCCGGTCATGACGGTCAGGTCGAGGCCGGAGGCCGTGCGGATGGCCTCGATGACCTCCTCGCCGTTGGGCGCCTCGCGGATGGCGGAGGTCGCGAAGGCGAGGATCTGCTCGGCCCCCTGGTCCTCGGCGATGTCGATGGCCTCGCGGCAGAACGCGATGAGGCGATCGCGCCCGTAGCCGGAGATCGAGCCGTCGGGCTTGAGGTATTCGGCGAGGCGCACCACCTCCTTGTGGGAGGTCGCGGGCAGCGGCGGCGCGCCCACGTGGGCGTCGACGACGAGGAGGTGGATGCTGTTCGACCCGATGTCGAGGACCGCTAGGCGCATCGGGCCAGTGTATCCGCGCCGGGCACGGTGCCTGTCCGCCGCCCGTCCAGGAGGCGCAGGGCGCGCACAGGGGCCCGGCAGCGCGCGGCTGCCGGGCCCCTGTGGGCGTCGGCCGGATGAGGACTCACATGCTGAGCACGGCCGATGCCGTGCGCCGTTCGGCCGTGGCGCCGGACGGCGTGAGGTGCGGCGGGTTACTTCGCGGCGGGCTTGCGGTTCTCCGCGGAGATGAACCAGGCCTGCTGCTCGAGCTTCTGGGTGTACTCGTGCAGGATGTCCGCGGTCGTGGGGTCGGCCGCGTCCACGGCGTCATGGATCTTGCGCATCGTGCCGGTCGCGGCGTAGATCGCATCGGTGATGCGGTCCACCGCATCGTGCGTGGAGATCTCGCCCTCCGGGAACGCCGGGAGGCTGGACTCCTTGGCGACGACGACCGCGCGGCCGTCGGGCACGGCGTAGAGCGCGCGCATCCGCTCGGCGAAGTCGTCCGCTCCCTCGCGGGCGATGTCGATGACCTCGTCGAGGTTGAGGTGGAGGTCGCGGAAGTTGGTGCCCAGGATGTTCCAGTGGGCCTGCTTGCCCACCAGGCTCAGGTCGATGAGATCGGTGACGACGCTCTGCAGGTTCTCGGCCAGCTCGTGGGACGCCTTGAACGGGGCATTGTCTGCCATCGCGTTTCCTCCTCGGGTTGTGGTTTTTCTTGCTACACGGTGTAGAACACGGCGCCCCGGGAGATCATTCCTGCTGGCGGCGCCCTTTTCGCCACCGCCGCGGCGCATTAGTGTGCAGGCATGGAATCGATCGCCATCCTCACCGACCTCGCCCGCCGGCCCGCCGATTCGCTTGCCGCCATCGCCGATTCGCTCGACCCTGCGGTGCTCAACGTCCACGTGGGCGGCCACCCGAACTCGCCGGCGTGGCTGCTGTGGCACACGGGCCGCGAGATCGACGTGCAGATCGCGGACCTGGCGGGCACCGAGCAGGTGTGGACCGCCCAGGGGTTCGACGCGCGCTTCGACCTGGGCCTGGACGATGCCGAGCTGGGCGCCGCGCAGATGGGCTACGGCCAGTCGGCCGAGCAGGCGGAGCGGATCGTCGTCGACGATCCGCGCCTGCTCATCGACTACATCGAGGCCGCGACCGAGGCGCAGGTCGACTACGTCTCGCAGCTGACCGAGGCGCAGGTCGCCGAGGTCATCGACGAGCAGTGGGATCCGCCCGTCACCCGGGCCGGGCGGCTCATCAGCGTGAGCGTCGACGCCGCCGAGCACATCGCCCAGGTCGCCTACGTCCTGGGCACCGACGCCGCGTACGGCGCGCGCTGAGCGCGCGGGCGCTCACCGGCGCCCGCCCTCACGCCTCCCAGTCCTGGCGGCGGGTGGTGAACGCCGGCGCCTCCTTGGCGAAGAACGCCCGCTGCCCCTCCGTGATCTCGTGGGCGTACGCCTCGGCCAGCCAGCCGGCGGCCTCCGGCGACGGCTCCGCTCCCCGCAGGATCCGCTTGACCCCCGTCTGGCTGAGCGCCGAGCGCCCGGCGATCGTGGCCGCGAGCTCCCGCGCGGCGGCCAGCGGCTCATCGGCGGACCGGTGGATGAAGCCCAGGCGCAGCGCCTCGTCGAAGTCGATGATCTCCGCGGTCAGCAGGAAGTACCGCGCCCAGGACTCGCCCAGGATCGCGGCCAGCCGCCGGGTGGGGCCCGGGGGGTAGACGAGGCCCAGCTTCGCGGCCGTGACGCCGTAGATGGTGCCCGGCGCCGCGATGCGCACATCGCAGGCCGCCGCGAGCTCCGTGCCCCCGCCCACGCAGTTGCCCTCGATCGCGGCGATGGTGGGGATGTCCACGGATGCGAGGGCCGCCTCGGCGGCGGAGTTGGTCTCCCAGAACTCGGCGAGCGGCACGTCGAGGTCGTGGATGTCCGAGCCCGCGGAGAAGTGCCCGCCGGCGCCGGTGAGGATGAGGACGCGCACCTCGGGGTCCGCGTCGATGTCGTGCAGGATGCCCGGCAGCGCCTGCCACATGGCGCGCGAGAGCGCGTTGCGCTTGGCCGGGCGGTCGATGACGAGGGTGCCGATGCCGTCGGCGACGGAGTAGGCGAAGCCCTCGCGATCGGCCGCCCGGCCGGTCTGCTGCGCGGTCATCGCTCAGCCGCGGTCGGCCGGGACCTCGCGCTGCTCCTGCCCGTCATAGGCGCTCAGCGGGCGGATGAGCGCGTTCGCGGCCTGCTGCTCCATGATGTGCGCGGTCCATCCGGTGATGCGGGCCATGACGAAGATGGGCGTGAACTGCTCGGTGTCGAAGCCCATGAGGTGGTAGGCGGGCCCGGATGGGTAGTCGAGGTTCGGGTAGATGCCCTTGCGGCCCACGAAGTCCTCTTCGAAGGCGTTGTAGAGGTCGAGCAGCTGGGTGTCGCCGGTGACCTCCACCATCGATTCGAACGCCTTGCGCATGGTGGGCACGCGCGAGTCGCCGTTCTTGTACACCCGGTGGCCGAAGCCCATGATCTTCTTCTTCTCCGCCAGCGCCCGGTCGATCCACTCCGACGCCCGATCCGCCGTGCCGACCTCCTCGAGCATCGCCATGACGGCCTCGTTGGCACCGCCGTGCAGCGGGCCCTTGAGCGCGCCCACGGCCCCGGCGACCGCGGAGTACATGTCCGAGGTGGTCGACGTGATGACGCGGGCGGTGAACGTGGAGGCGTTGAACGAGTGCTCCGCGTAGAGGATCATCGAGATGTCGAACGCGCGGACGATCTCCTCGGCCGGGACCTCGTCGAAGACCATGTGGAAGAAGTTGGCCGCGTAGCCCAGGTCCTTCGAGGGGGCGACCGGGTCCAGCCCGTGGCGGCGCCGGTGGTCGATCGCGACGATCGTGGGCAGCTGGGCGTAGAGGCGCTCGGCGATGCGGCGATTGGCCTCCTCCCCCGTCTCATCGGCGTGGGGGTCCACGGCGCCCAGGTAGGCGACGGCCGTCTGCACGACGTGCATGGGGTGGGAGTCGCGCGGCAGCGACAGCAGGAGGTCGACGAGCTGGGGGTCGATCTCGCGCTTGTCGCGCTCGCTGCGGGTGAACTCGTCAAGCTGCGCGCGGGTGGGCAGCTCGCCGTGCCAGATGAGGTAGGCGACCTCCTCGAAGCTGCACGCGGCGGCGAGCTCCTGGACGGGGTAGCCGCGGTAGGTCAGGGAGTTCGTCTCCTGGACGACCTTCGAGACGGCGGTCGTGTCGACGACGACGCCGGCGAGGCCCTTCTTGATGTCCTGCTCGCTCACTGGTGGCCCTCCTGAGAGAAGTTGAAGATGCTCGCGTCGAAGTCGTTGTACGCGTTGTAGTCGATCGTGTCGTAGAGGTCCGCGCGGGTCTGCATGCCCTCGACGAGCGAGGCCTGCGTCCCCTCCGAGCGGATCGTGGCCAGCCCGCGCTTGATCGCGCCCATGGCGATGCGCAGGGTGGTGACGGGGTAAATGACCATCGACACCCCCGCATCGGCGAGCTGCTGCGTCGTGAAGAGCTCGCTCTTGCCGAACTCCGTCATGTTCGCCAGGATCGGCGCGCCGACGGCGTTGGCGAACGTCTCGAACTCGCCCAGGTCGCGCATCGCCTCGGGGAAGATGAGATCCGCGCCGGCATCGACGTAGGCCTTGGCCCGATCGATCGCGGCCTGGAGTCCCTCGCCCGCCCGGGCGTCCGTGCGGGCGCTGATGACGAATGCGTCGTCGCGGCGGCCCTTGACGGCGGCGGAGACCCGCTTGACCATCTCGGCGCGGCTCACCACCTCCTTGCCGTCCAGGTGGCCGCAGCGCTTGGGGTTGACCTGGTCCTCGAGGTGCATGCCGGAGAGCCCGGCGTCCTCGAACTCCTGGACGGTGCGGGCGACGTTCATCGCCTCGCCCCAGCCCGTGTCCGCGTCGATGAACGTGGGCAGGTTCGTCACCCGCGCGATCGCCCGGCCGTGGTCGGCGACCTCCGTCAGCGTGGTCAGGCCGATGTCCGGCAGGCCCTGCGCGGCGGAGAAGGCGCCGCCGGAGATGTAGACGCCCTCGAAGCCCTCCTGCTCGATGAGCTGGGCGTTGATCGGGTTGATCGCGCCCGGGAACTGGGCGATCGCATCTTCGGCGAGCAGCTCGCGGAAGCGCACCCGGCGCTCGTGCGCGGTGGCGGTGGCCCCGAGCATCAGAAGATCCCCTTCGAGCCCGAGTGGCCCAGGCCCTCGACGACGAAGCTGAGCTGGCGGATGTCGTCGGCGCCCAGCTGCTCGAGGTTCTGGGCGAGGTCGAGGAAGCGGTTCTGCTCGGCCTCGCTCACGATGCCCTCGGAGAGCGTGCGGAACTTCTCCACGTAGTTCTCCCGCGCGAAGGGCCGGGCGCCCAGCGGGTGGGCATCGGCCACGGCCAGCTCGTCGACGAGCGTCGAGCCGTCCTCGAACTCGATCTCCACGCGGCCGCCGAAGGCCATCTCGTCCGGATCGGTCGAGTGGTAGCGGCGGGTCCACTCCGGGTCCTCGCGCGTCTCGATCTTGTGCCACAGCTCGACGGTCTCCGGCCGGCCGGCGCGCTCGGGGGCGTAGGAGCGCTCGTGGTGCCAGCCCTCGTCCTCCATCGCGACGGCGAAGATGTACATGATCGAGTGGTCGAGCGTCTCGCGGCTGGCCTTCGGGTCCATCTTCTGCGGATCCTCGGCGCCGGTGCCGATGACGTTGTGCGTGTGGTGCGAGGTGTGGATGGTGATCTTCTTGATCGTGGACTTGTCCGCGATCTGCGCGCCCATCCTGCGCGCGAGGTCGATGAGCGCCTGCGCCTGGTACTCCGCGGAGTGCTCCTTCGTGTAGGAGTCGAGGATCGCGCGCTTGGCCTCGCCGGAGCCGGGCAGCGGCACCGTGTAGCGGGCATCCGGTCCGGAGAGGATCCAGGCGATGACGCCGTCCTCGCCCTCGTAGATGGGGCTCGGCGAGCCCTCGCCGCGCATCGCGCGGTCGACGGCCTCGATCGCCATCTTGCCGGCGAACGCCGGGGCGTGGGCCTTCCACGAGGAGATCTCGCCCTTGCGCGACTGGCGGGTGGCGGTGGTGACGTGCAGCGCCTGGCCGATCGCCTGGTAGGTGACGTCGACCGGCAGGTGGAGCATGGCGCCCAGGCCGGCGGCCACCGAGGGCCCGAGGTGGGCGACGTGGTCGATCTTGTGCTCGTGCAGCGAGATGCCCTTGGCCAGGTCGATCTGGATCTCGTAGCCGGTGGCGATCCCGTTGATGAGGTCCGCCCCGCCGACGCCCAGGTGCTGGGCGACCGCGATCATGGGCGGGATGTTGTCGCCGGGGTGCGAGTACTCCTTGGCGAGGAACGTGTCGTGGAAGTCGAGTTCGCGCACCGCCACGCCGTTGGCGAACGCGGCCCACTCGGGGGAGATCGTCGTGCTCAGGGCCTCGCCGAACACCGTGGAGCCGGGGGTGAGCGCGTGCGGCAGGGCCTGCTCGCGGGCGTGGGTGGGGGCCTTGCGGCGCACCGAGGCGGCGGCGACGGCGGCGTTGTCGATGACCCGGTTGATCACCATCTCGGAGACCTGCGGGTCCACGGGGACCGGGTCCGCGGCCACCGAGGCGATCTTGTGGGCGAGCTGGTCTTCGCGCGCCAGCTTCTCGGAGCTCTTGTAGGTGCGGACTTCGTGATCGATCACGGACGCTCTCCTTCGTGTCAACGTCGACAGTGTGCGGTGGCGCACTTCGCCACCACTCTAACCTCCGGCCCGCCGGCGCAGCGCGCCCCACCGGCCCGGAAATATCTTGACATCAAGGTACTTCACCGCGCGGCAGCGGCCAAGGGCGGGGCGCCCCGGATGGCCCGCGGCGGCCGTCGTCCCCCTCCCGCCGCACTCGCCGGAGGGCCCCGATGTGTCACGATGACTCCATGACGCGACAGCCCTGGACTACGACGACAACTGGCTCGAACCGGACGAGATCGCGCAGCTGCGCCGCCGGCTGCCCATCGCCTACGTCAACGCGGTCCCCGTGCAGCTGGGTGACAGCGGCGCCCCCGAGCGGGTGGGCCTGCTGCTGCGCACCATGGCCGAAGGGACGCTCGGCCGCGAGATCGTGGGCGGGCGCGTGCGCTTCCACGAGCCGCTGCGCCGCGCGCTCACCCGCCACTGCGAGAAGGACCTGGGCCCGCTCGCGCTGCCGCTGCTGCCGCCCTCGCTGACGCCCTTCCACGTGGCCGAGTACTTCCCCACCGAGGGCGAGTCGAAGTTCTTCGACCCCCGCCAGCACGCGATCGCGCTGTGCTACATCGTGCCGGTCCAGGGCGAGTGCACGCCCCGCCAGGACGCCCTGAGCCTCGACTGGCTCACGCCCGCCGAGGCGCTGCGCCGCGAGACGCTCTCCGAGCTCTCCCACGGCCAGCAGCACATCGTCAAGGCCGCGCTCGCCCACCTGGGCCTCCTCCCGTAACCGCTCCCCCGCGCCCGAGGCGCGGGCCGGTGCGCCGGCGCGCGGCACCTCGGCCCGGGCGCGGCTGGGAATCTCCCCAGAGTCGTGCGGATTGTGTAGTCTGGGCCCCACGACAGGGGAGCGCCGTCAGGGGCGCTGAGAGTGCGCAGCGCGCAGACCCTCGAACCTGATGCGGCTCATACCGCCGAAGGAAGTCGAGTCTCTTCACCCCTCCTTGCCATAAGGAGGATCTTCATGACCGCACCGACATCCGACCGCCGCGCCCGCCCGGCCTATGCGTGGCGGGTCGTCGACATCGTCGTCGCCGCCGTCCTCGCCGTCGCGTGCGGCCTCATCTTCACCCTGTGGTCGGCCTCGTGGTCGGTCATGCAGGTGCCGTTCGCCGCGTTCCCGCCGGCCGGCGGCCTGCTGACCGGCGGCTGGGTGATCGCCGGCCCGCTGGCCGGGCTCATCATCCGCAAGCCGGGCGCGGCCCTGTTCTGCGAGCTGCTCGCCGCGGTCATCGAGGCGGCCCTCGGCTCGCAGTTCGGCCTGGGCGCCGTGTTCTCCGGTCTGCTCCAGGGCGCCGGAGCGGAGCTCGCCTTCGCGCTCTTCGCCTACCGCCGCTTCACGCTGCCCGTCGGCCTGCTGTCCGGGGCACTGGCCGGCCTGGCCCTGGGCATCCACGAGGCGATCATCTACTACGCGGAATGGGCGACCATGTGGAAGTTTGTGTTCTTCATCGCCACGACGATCTCCGGGGCCCTCATCGCCGGCCTGGTGTCGTGGCTGGCGATGAAGGCCGTCGCGAAGACCGGCGCGCTCTCCGCGTTCGCCGCCGGACGGTCCAACCGCGAGGTCTGATGCCCGCGGACATCCTTGCCCGCGACTTCGGCTGGCGCCATGCCGGCCGGAAGCGGGCGGCCCTCGCCCACATCGACCTCGAGGTCCCCGCGGGCCAGCGCGTGCTGCTCGCGGGCGCCTCGGGGGCGGGCAAGTCGACGTTCCTCCACGCCCTGGCCGGCGTGCTGCCGGCCGAGTCCGGCTACCAGGAGGGCGAGCTGCTCGTGGGCGGGCAAGAGCCCGACCCCTCGGCCGGGCGCACCGGCCTGGTGCTCCAGGACCCCGACTCGCAGGTCATCCTCGCAACGATCGGCGCGGACGTGGCGTTCGGGATGGAGAACCTGCGCGTCCCGGCCGCCGACATCCCGCACCGGGCCGCCGCCGCACTCGACCTCGTGGGCCTGGCCCTGCCGCCGGAGCGCTCCACGCAGGCCCTGTCCGGCGGGCAGAAGCAGCGGCTGGCCATCGCCGGGGTCATCGCCATGGCCCCGGACGTCATCGTCTTGGACGAGCCCACCGCCAACCTCGACCCCGCGGCCGTGACCGAGGTCCGCGATGCCGTGCTCGCCGCGCAGGCCCGGACCGGGGCCACGATGCTCGTCGTCGAGCACCGCGTGGAGGTCTGGGCCGACCACGTCGACCGGGTCGTCGTGCTGGGCCCCGAGGGCGTGCTGGCCGACGGCCCGCCGCGGGCGGTGCTGGCCGATGCCGGCCTGCGCCCGGCCCTGCTCGACGCGGGCCTGTGGCTGCCCGACCTGCCCCTGCCCGCCCCGCGGGCGCGCGCCGCGGGCGGTGAGGAGCTGCTGAGCGCGCGGGGGCTTGAAACCGGGCGCGGGCGAGCGCTCACGGCCGCGGGCATCGACCTCGACATCCGCGCGGGCACCGCCACCGGCTTCGTCGGCCCCAACGGCACCGGCAAGTCCACGACGGCGCTCACCCTCGCCGGCCTGCTGCCCCCGCTGGCCGGGACCCTCCGGGCGCAGCCCGCGCTGCTGGGCGCCGGCACCGGCCGGCCCCGGGGCAGCGCGCCGCACGGCTGGAGCGCCCAGGAGCTCGTCAGCCGGATCGGCACGGTGTTCCAGGAGCCCGAGCACCAGTTCATTGCGGCGAGCGTGCGCGCGGAACTGGAGTTCGGACCGCTGCGCGCCGGGCTGGGCGAGGAGATCGCCGCCGCCCGCGCGGACGAGCTGCTCGCCCGGCTGCGGATGGAGACCCTGGCCCCCGCCCACCCGCAGACGCTCTCCGGTGGGGAGAAGCGGCGGCTGTCCGTGGCGTGCATGCTCGCCGCGCAGCCGCCCGTGCTCATCGTCGACGAGCCCACCTTCGGCCAGGACGCGCGCACGTGGCGCGGCCTCGCTGAGCTGCTGGGCGACCAGGTCGACGCGGGCGGTGCGCTCCTCGCAGTCAGCCACGACGAGGAGTTCCTCACCGCGGTGGGCGCGCGCCGCTGCGCGTTCGCCCCGGCCCCGCGCCCGCAGGAGGTGCGATGAGCGACATCGTCATCCGCAGCGAGCCCGCCGCGGCGCCCCCCGTCGCCGCGCTGCTGCCCGTGGCGCGCCGGACCTGGGTCACCCGCTCCAATCCGGTGGGCAAGATCATCGCGATGGCCGTCCTCACGTTCGGGGTCGTGCTCAGCATCGACATCGTCTCCGCCTCGCTCATGCTCGCGCTCATCGCCCTCACCGCGCCGCTGGCCGGCGTGCGCGCGGCCGTGCTCGCCAGGCGGCTGTGGTTCATCCCCCTCATCGCGCTGGGCGCCGGCTACGGCACCGCCCTGCTCTCGGAGAAGTCCGGCACCGTGCTCCTGCAGCTGGGCCCGGTCGTGTTCTCCACCGGCTCGCTGCTGGCCGGGCTCGCCGTGGCGCTGCGCACGATCGACCTCGTGCTCCCGTGCGTGCTGCTCGCAGCGTCCATCGACTCGACGGAGCTGGCGGACTCGCTCGTCCAGATCTGCCGGCTGCCCGAGCGGTTCGTGCTCGCCTCGCTGGCCGCCTCCCGCCTCGTGGGACTCTTCGCCGCCGAGCTGGCGACCCTCCAGATGGCCCGCCGCGCCCGCGGCGTGGGCGGCGCCGGGCCGTTCGCCAAGCTCGCAGCGTTCTTCCCCGTCTCGTTCGCCCTGCTCGTCCAGGCGATCCGGCGGGGCACGCGGCTCGCGATGGCCATGGAGGGCCGTGCCTTCGGCACCGCCGGGCGGACCTGGTCGCGCACCTCGCGCCTGGGCGGGCGCGATGCGGTGCTCATCGTCTGCAGCGCGGCGATGGCCGCCGCCGCCATCACGGCGGCGGTCGCGACGGGCGCCTGGAACCTCATCTTCACCTAAGGGCCGGCTGGGTTTCGCCGAGGGGCGGCTGGGTTGCCGAGGGGGCCGCCTAGCGCCGGCGCGCGGAGGAGCCCGGCGAACCGGGATCCGAACGCAGTGGCCAGCGCGGCGGCCGGCGCGGCGGCCGGCGCGGCCGGTCAGCTGCGTGTACTCCCCCGGCGTGATC